>DASXRA010000194.1:0-16534 GCA_036506855.1 Jatrophihabitantaceae bacterium | reverse complement strand
GACAGCATGGGCTAACCAACGGACGCAGCGGAAGGCACACGCAGATGCGTGCCAACGAACTGACCATCGGCCGGACGTTCGGCGTCACATTCGACCACGGCGAGGACCTCCTCGGTGCCTTGTGCTGCCGCACATCCACATCGCGGCCGGACTCAAGGCTGGGCCTGACCCGTTTTGACGGACATCCAAGATCAGGGGCTTGTCCCTGGAGAGGATGTCCATCATGGAGAACGTGGAGCAGAAGCGGGCGCGGCAGCGTCGCTCGTTCACCGTGGAGTTCAAGGCCGAGATCGTCGAGTTGTGTCAGCGTGGTGATCGGTCTGTCGGGCAGGTGGCGCGGGATTTCGATCTGACCGAGACCGCGGTGCGCGAGTGGGTCAAGCAGGCCGAGCGTGATGCCGGTACCCGCGGGGACGGGTTGACCAGCAGCGAGCGGGAAGAGCTTGCCGCGTTGCGTCGGGACAACCGGCGGCTGCGCGAGGACGTGGAGATCCTCAAGCGGGCGACGGCTTTCTTCGCGAAGGAGACCCGGTGAACGTCTACCCGTTCATCGAGGCGGAGAAGCGCCAGCGGCGCAACGTCAAGAGGGCGTGCGAGCTGCTCAAGGTCTCCCGTGCCGCCTACTACGCCCACCGCGACCAGACGCCGTCGGCTCACGCGGCCGGCGACGCGCAGCTGCTCGAGCAGATCACCGCGGTGCACGAGAAGTCCAAGGGCCGTTACGGCGCCCCGCGGATCCACGTCGAGCTGCGCCGGGCCGGACACCGGCACGGCCGCAAACGCATCGCCCGGCTGATGCGCGCCGGGCGGATCCGCGGCCGGGCACCCAAGCGGTGGCGCAAGACCACCATCCCCGACCCGGCCGCGGGCCGACCTGATCCGCCGTGACTTCAGCGTCGACGCCAGCCGCCTCAACGCCCGCTGGTGCGGCGACATCACCTACGTGCCGACCTGGGAAGGCTGGCTCTACCTGGCCACCGTCATCGACATCGCCAGCCGCCGCGTCGTCGGCTGGGCCACCGCCGATCACCTGCGCACCGAACTCGTCGCCGACGCCCTCGCCAACGCGGTCGCCACCCGAAACCCCGACCCGGGCGTGCTGTTCCACTCCGATCGCGGCTGCCAATACACCAGCCACGACTACGGAATCCTCGCGGGTGATCTACAGGTCCGCCTCTCCATCGGACGCACCGGCCAATGCTGGGACAACGCCCTCGCCGAGAGCTTCTTCGCCTCGCTGAAAGGCGAATGCCTCAACCAGCACAGCTGGCCCACCCGGGCCGCCGCACGACGCGCCATCGTCGACTACATCGCCTGGTTCAACGGCACCCGGCTACACAGCTCGCTCGGCTACCTCAGCCCCGACGACTACGAAGCGACCGCCAGACAGACGGACCTACCGCAAGTAGCCTGACCGAGTCATCAACCTTGTCCGTCAAAACGGGGCAACCACAAGGCTGAATCAGCCGGCGGGCGGACGAGTCATCTCCTCAGCGCGACCGTGCAGTTCCTCAGCGAACTGTTCATTGTCGAAGTCACGTCACCGACCATGACCCGTCCGCGCAGCCCAGCCATGTACGACGTACCGGTACTGACCTTCGGGACCACAACCGTGTGAGCCCCGGCCGGGTGCCGAAGACCTGAGTCGTCGGTCTCACGACGGCGTCACGGTGACGCGAGACGCGCTCCGCGCCCGGCATCGTCGCCGCATGCCGGACCGCATAAACGCCCATACGCGGGCGGCGAAGCTGGGCTCATCCTTGATCCACAGCGGAGCCGCTGTACTCCATGGCGATTCCGCGCGCGATGACATTCGAGGATTAAGGAGCCCGGCGGTGGGTATCACCTTGGATCACTACGGTCGCGGTCTCGCGGCGGCGGCGAGGACGGCGGACGCGGACTTCCAGCCGCGCGCACTGGTGTATTGGTGCGCTACCGCCACACGTGAACTGGCGGACCATACGGCGGTGGATGGTTTGTGCAGAGCTTGCGGCGCAGCGTGGCCGTGCGTCATGTGCAAGCTCGCTGCACTTGCGCTGGAGTCGCTGTGATGGACGGGGTCCTGTCCTCCGCCCTGCGCGACGCGACCTACGGGTGGTTGGACCGGCTGGACGCGATTGTCGCTGACGCTGACGAGGCGTCGCTGGCAGTACTGGCTGAGACCGAGTTGGTGCGGCTCGCCGCTGCGTCGCGTGCGCTGCTCGCCGAGCACGAGCCGGACGAGGACGGTCGCTGTCCGCGTTGTTCGGGATGGCGCCGCCGCCAGGCGTATCGCTGTTCGGTGTGGGTGACCGTGCATCGAGACCTGGTCGTCAGTGACCCTGCTGGTTACGGAAATCCACGCCACGTGGTGACATCCGGGCGGTCGGCGTGGTGAGCGAGTACATGCCGGAGGAGGTGGCCCGTCGGGTGTGGGCGCGATGGGCGACGGGAAGTCCGCCCGCCAAATCGCGGCGGGGCTGGCACGGGTCGGCTACCGAGTCGGTCCGGATGAGGGGTGGTGATCGCGGCGACTCGGACAGCACGACGACGACACGCGCCTGCGGGTGAATGGAGGTCCGCGGGCCGATTAGCCGGGAACGGGCCGGTTCGTACTCGGGACCTTTGTCCCGAACTACCCGGGCGGTAGGTCTCTACGACTCGCGCGACAGCACCGCGAGGCTGGTCAGCACGGCGCGGCCGCGATGCTGCGCTGCCGCTCGAGACGGGTGAGGTGGCCGCGTGGATTCGTTGATGCTGGCGCGATGGCAATTCGCGACGACGACGATCTACCACTTCCTCATCGTTCCGCTGTCGATCGGGCTGACCCTGCTCGTCGCGACGATGCAGACGATGGCCTATCGCCGGCGCGGCACGCCTGCGGGCGACGACTGGGACCGGGCCACCCGGTTCTGGGGACGCATCATGCTGGTGTTGTTCGCGCTCGGCATCGTGACCGGCATCGTGCAGGAGTTCCAGTTCGGCATGAACTGGTCGGCGTATTCGCGCTTCGTCGGTGACATCTTCGGCGCGCCGCTCGCGATGGAAGGGCTCATCGCGTTCTTCCTCGAATCGACGTTCCTCGGCCTGTGGATCTTCGGCCGCGGACTGCTCAGCCCGCGCCTCCACCTGGCCACGATCTGGCTGGCCGCGATCGGCACCGTGATCAGCGCGTACTTCATCCTTGCTGCCAACAGCTTCATGCAGCACCCGATCGGCCTGGTCTACGACACGGCTCAGAAGCGCGTCGAGCTGACCTCGATCTGGAAGGTGCTGACCAACTCGACGCAGCTCGTGACGTTCCCGCACACGATCTTCGCCGCCCTGATGACGGCCGCCGCGATCCTGCTGTCGGTGAGCGCGTTCCACCTGCGCCGCTCGGGGGAGGCCGCCGACCCCGTGCACCGCAAGGTCGCCGGGCTGTCGATCGGCGTGCTGCTCGCCTCAGTGGTCGGGGTGAGCCTGGTCGGGCACGTCCAGGGCCAGATCATGACCGACCAGCAGCCGATGAAGATGGCCGCCGCCGAAGCGTTGTGGGACACCAAGGCGAACGCGCCGTTCAGCCTGTTCGCCTACGCCGACGTCAGCGAGGGTCACAACAAGATCGACATCAGCATCCCGCGCGGCCTGTCCATCCTCGCGAAGAACCGGCCGGGCGCGACGGTGCAGGGCATCAACGACGTGAAGGATGCCGAGGCCGCAAAGTACGGAGGCAGCCCGAGCAGCTACGTGCCGGTCGTGTGGATGGCCTACTGGATGTTCCGGCTGATGATCGGCTTCGGCGTGCTGGCGGGCCTGATCGCGCTCGGCGTGCTCGTCCAGTGGTGGCGCGGTCGGCTCACGGCTAGCCCGTGGTTGCTACGCGTCGCGACTTGGACGGTCGCGCTGCCGTTGCTGGCCAACACCGCGGGGTGGCTGTTCACCGAGACCGCCCGGCAACCCTGGCTGGTCTACGGGCTGCTGCGGACGCGCGACGGCGTTTCGACCAACGTCTCGACGGGATTCGTCGCGGCAACCCTCGTGGGCTTCACCGCGCTGTACGGGTTGCTCGGCTTCATCTGCTTCCGGATGGTGCGCCGCATCGCGCGGGCCGGCCCCGACTCGGCCGGACCGCCGGCGGCGGAACTCGAAGACGACCGCCAGTTGAGCCTGGCCTGAGGAGGGCTTCGCGATGCAGGGTTTCTGGTTCGGCGTCATCGGAGTGCTGTGGGCGGGCTTCTTCCTGCTCGAAGGGTTCGACTTCGGCGTCGGCATGCTGCTGCCGGTCGTCGCGAAGACCGACACCGATCGCAAGATGGCGCTGCGCTCGATCGGGCCGTTCTGGGACGGCAACGAGGTGTGGCTGATCGTCGCGGGCGGTGCGACGTTCGCGGCGTTCCCGGAGTGGTACGCGAGCGTGTTCGCCGGCTTCTACCTGGCCTTCGCCGTGCTGCTCGTCGGGCTGATCCTGCGGGGCATCGGCATCGAGTACCGCGGCAAGGCGCACACCGATCACGGCCGCCGGTGGTGCGACTTCGCGATCGTGGTCGGCTCGCTGCTTCCGGCACTGCTGCTCGGCGTCGCGTTCGCCGACTTCATGCGCGGAGTGCGGATGAACGCGGCGCACGACATGACCGGCGGTTTCTGGGACCTGGTGACGCCGTATGCGCTGCTCGGCGGCGTCGTCACGCTGACGCTCTTCGCCTTCCACGGCGCCGCGTTCCTGGTGCTGCGAACCGAGGGCGAAGTGCGCGACATGGCTCGGGCGCTGATCCGAACGCTCGCGGTGCCGGCCGGTGTCGCCGCGGTCGCGTTCGTCGTGTGGACGTCGCAGGTGCGGGGCGAATGGGTCAGTTTCGTGCTCGGCGGGGTCATCGTCGTCGCATTCCTCGTCGCTGCCCGCGCTGCCTACGCCGGGCGGGCGGTGGCGGCGTTCTCGGCCAGTTCGATCGCCGTGGCGCTCGTCCCGGTGTGGGTCTTCGCGGCGCTGTGGCCGTACGTGCTGCCCGCGCGGAACAACGCGGCGTTCTCGCTCACCGTCTACAACGCGAACTCCAGCCCGTACACGCTGCGGGTGATGACGGTCGTCGCGCTGATCTTCACGCCGATCGTGCTCGCCTACCAGGCATGGACGTACTGGGTGTTCCGCGCCCGGGTGACCGGAGCTGACGTCGCCGGGGACGGCTACGGCGGTGGCATCGTGGCGCGGGCGCGCGAGTCGGCCAAGAAGACGCTCGGCGGCCCGTCCGAGCCTGCGGACAGCACGGCACCCACAGCCCCATGAGCCGCCCGGTCGATCCGCGATTGCTGCGCGCCGTCCCGTCGATGCGGCGGCTGATCGCGACGCTCGGCGTGCTGCAGGCGGTCGGCGCGGTGCTGACCGTGGCGCAGGCGGGTGTGCTCGCCGAGCTCATCATCGCGATCTTCCTGCGCCACGAGCACGGCGGGGACTTGCTTGTCCGGCTGGGCGTGCTGGCCGCGGTGGGCATTGGGCGCGCGGCGCTCGTCGCGTTGCAGGAGGTGCTCACCGCGCGATACTCGGTGCGTGTGCGGGCACAGCTACGCCGTGCCGTGCTGGACGCGATCGTGCGGCTCGGCCCCGCGTGGGCGGACCGGCAACCTGCCGGCCGGTTGGTGACCGCCGCCGGGCCGGGCCTGGAGGCACTGGACGGATACCTGACCCGTGCCGTCCCCGCGCTGGTCTCGGCGGCTGTCGTGCCGGGCATCGTGCTGCTGCGGATCGGGCTCGCCGACTGGCAGAGCGTGCTCGTGCTCGTTCTCGCGTTGCCGCTCGTGCCGTTGTTCATGGTGCTGATCGGCATCACCACGCGTCGCCACATGGACCGGCAGTACGCCGCGCTGTCCCGGATGGCCGGCCACTTCCTCGACCTCGTGCAGGGCCTGACCACTCTGAAGGTCTACGGGCAGGCGAAGCGGCAGGTCGAGACCGTACGCCGGGGTACGGAGGCATATCGCAGGCGGACGATGGCGACGTTGCGCGTCGCATTCCTGTCGGGCTTCGTACTCGACCTGATCGCGTCGCTGTCGGTCGCCGTCGTCGCCGTCGATGCCGGGCTGCGCCTGGATCACGGTCGCCTCGGCCTGCAGACGGCCCTCGTGGCGCTGCTGCTCGCACCGGAGGTGTTCGCTCCGCTGCGGGCGCTCGGCACGAACCACCACGCCAGCCAGGAGGGCGCCGTCGCGTCGTCCGCTGCGCTCGACGTGCTGGACGAGGCGGCCGTGCTTCGGGCGGCGCCGCAGTTGGCCGGCGGGATCCGGGCCACCGGCTCGGTGGCGATCGAGGGCCTCGCGGTGGCGTACGCGGACCGCGCCGAGCCCGCGCTCGACGGGCTCGATCTCGTGCTCGAGCCGGGCGAAGTCGTCGCCGTGCAGGGCGAGAGCGGTGCGGGCAAGAGCACGCTGCTCGCCGTGCTGCTGCGTCTCGTGCTGGCCCAGGGACGCATCTCGGTGGGCACGTCCGACGGCGCCGTCGACCTGTCCGTGATCGACCCGACCGCCTGGCGGGTGAACCTGGCCTGGGTGCCGCAGGCGCCGCAGCCGACCCAGCCGACCGTCGGCGCCGAGGTCGCGCTCGGTGATCCGACCGCCGGCCCGCACGAGGTGGCCGATGCCGTCGCGGACTGCCACGCTCCGCATCCGGATACACCGCTCGGCGAGGACGGCACGGAGATCTCGGCCGGGCAGCGCCGCCGCGTCGCGCTGGCCCGGGCCCTGCTGCGCGCCCGGCGCGTCCGCGACGGCGGTGGTGTGCCGATCGTGCTGCTCGACGAACCGAGCGAGGATCTCGACGCGATGACCGAGCGGGTCGTCGCTTCGGTCATCGGCGAACTGGCGGGCTGGGCGACGGTGGTCATGGTGACGCACAGCGCGCGGCTCTCGGCCGTCGCGGACCGGCGCGTCGTGCTCGACGGTGGGCGGCTGGTGCGCGACGTGCGCCAGCGCGCCGTGCGGGAACGGTCGGCCGGTGTGCTCTGTCTTCCCGCTCCACATGCACCCGCGGTCATGGCGGCGGCGAGCGTCCCGTCGCTGGGCCGGCTGCTCGGTTCGCGTGGACCGGGTCGCCGCCTCGTCGCCGCGGCGCTGCTCGGCGGGGCGTCCGGGCTGGCCGGCCTCGCGCTGACCGCGACGTCGCTGTGGCTGATCTGCCGGGCGGCGCAGCAGCCGAACGTGCAGGCCCTGGAGATCGCCGTGGTCGGCGTCCGCGCCTTCGCGCTGGGGCGCGCCGTACTGCGCTACGCCGAGCGGCTGGTGAGTCACGACGGTGCGTTGCTGCTGCTCGCCGAGCTTCGCGCGCGCGTGTTCGCTGCCCTCGAACCCCTTGCGCCGATGGGATTGTCGGGTTTCCGGCGCGGCGACCTGCTGCGGCGGTTCGTGTCGGACGTGGACGGCGTCCAGGAGGGCCTGGTGCGCGCCGTCGTACCGGCAGCGAGCGCGCTGATCACCGCCACGGGGGCGATTGCGCTGGCGTCGCTGCTTGCCCCGGCTGCCGGGGCGACGCTGGCCGTGGCATTGCTCCTCGGCGCCGTTGCCGTCCCGGTCGCCGTACGCCGACTCGCCGGCGACGCGACCGCGCTTGCGGCCGCGGCCGGGCGTCGCGACGCTCGGCTCACCGCGGCTCTCGACGGCCTCGCGGAGCTGACGGCCTACGGCGCGGACCGCCGTGCGATGGCCTCGGTCGGCCGCGCCGACATGGCGGTCGTCCGGGCATCACGGCGGCCCGCGGCCGCCGGTGCCGCCGGTGCCGGGCTAACCGCCGCGCTCTCGGCGCTCACGTTGCCGGCGGTGCTCGCCGCTGGGGCTGCCGCCGCCGCGGCCGGGCAACTGTCGCCGGTTGCTGTCGCCGTGCTGGCCGCGTGCGTGCTTGCCGCGTTCGACGCGCTCGCGCCGCTGCCCGCGGCGTTCGCGGCGTGGTCGCGCTTGCGCGCCGGCATGCAGCGCGTCGCCGGCGTGCTGGCCGCGACACCGCCGGTCGCGGAACCTGCCGTCGTCGCGGACGTGCCGGCCGGCCCGATCGGCGTGCATGCCGCGTCGGTGACCATCGCGCCCGGGGCCGGCGCGCCTGCTGTACTGCGCGGCGCGAGCCTGACTGTGCATCCGGGGGAGCGGGTAGCGGTGATCGGGCCGAGCGGGTGCGGGAAGAGCACCCTGCTCGCCGCGACGCTGCGCCTGCTGGCACCGCAAGAGGGCAGCGTCGAGATCACGAACGAGGCGGGCGGCGTCGCGCTGACCGCGATGGGCGCCGATGACGTCCCGCCGCTGGTTGCCGGCTCGCTGCAGGGCGACCATGTGTTCAACGCCTCGCTGCGCGACAACCTGCGCGTAGTGCGCCCGTCGGCGAGCGACGCGGACCTGGACGCCGTGGCCGAGCGGGCGGGCCTAGCCGGGTTCGTCCGGGCGCTGCCTGGCGGATGGGGCTCACCGGCCGGGCCGGACGGCGCGGCGCTGTCGGGCGGGCAACGGCAGCGACTGCTGCTGGCGCGAGCATTGCTGGCCGATCCGGACGTCCTCGTACTGGACGAGCCGACCGCCCACCTGGATCCCGCGACCGAGCGGGAGGTGCTTGCCGACCTGCTGGCCGGCACGCGCGGGCACACGGTGCTGATGTCCACGCACCGGCGGATCCCCGCGGATCAGCTCGACCAGGTCGTGCGCATCGACGGCTGCAAGCTGGTGGCCGACCTGCCGGTCAGCTCGACCGCGCTCATCGCTTAGCGGTTCAGCCAGCAGGCTCGGTGCGCTGCGGTTCAGCCAGCAGGCTCGGTGCGCTCGAAGTATGCCGACGGGCACGGCCCGAAGTCCGTGATCACCGTCTCACGGTCGTGGATCCGGTAGATGTGCCACTCGTCGCCCTGGCCGAAGATGACCCGCCCGCTGTCCTCGTCCAGATACTGCACGCCGCGACAGGGACCATCCACGCAGAAGACCCGGATGATCGCGCTCGCATGCACTTGGTGATCGTTCGGGGACGCGCCCGCGCGCACAAGGGACCAAGGTCCTGCCGCGGCGCGATGTGGACGCCCGCTGTTTCGCCGCGTGGCGGAGGTGGTCATCCGTGCCCGACCGCCAGTCCGAGGTCGGTGGCCAGCTGCTCGATACGTTCGCGCTCCTGCTCGATCACTGCGCGTTCTGCTCGCCACGCCGCCCGCTCGTCGCGCTGCCGCATCGGCGGCCGTCGCGCGCGCCAGTCGCGAAGCGTCATCCGCCAGCAGAAGTCCTCGGTGACGAGCACGCCGAACAGCGGCTTGTCCAGCGCGGCACGGGTCTCGATCGTCACGTGGACGGAGCCCAGGTACAGCTTGGACTGCAACGGGTCGGCGTCGGCCGGCTCGTTGCCCATGTCCGGCACGAACGGAAACGGGTACATCGTGGCTCCCTGCGGGCTCGGCGGGTTTCCCGAGACTCTGCGCCGCGCATGCGGTTCGCCGGCAGGGTGCAACGACAGGCGTTCGGGGTGCGAACGACCCCGCCCCGATAGGACGTTCGCCCCTCACGCGCGGGACGGCCATGCGGTGCGCTTGATTCGACACCCGCGCGAAGGGACACCGCATGAGCAGGCAAATTGTCGTCGGCGTCGACGGCTCGCCACCGGCCGAGCGGGCCCTCGTCTGGGCGGTCGACGCCGCGACGCGCGACGACGCCCAGCTGCTCATCGCCCACGGCGGTGACGTGCTGCCCAAGGCCGAGCTCGCGCTCGACGGCGGGCGCGACTACAGCCGGGACTTGCTGCGCGACGCCGTCGCGACCGCGATCGACGTCGGCGGAACCTGCAACGTGAGCACGGTCCTGCGTCAGCAGAGCCCGGCCGAGTTGCTGCTCGAACTGAGCGACGACGCGCGGATGGTCGTCGTGGGTACGCACGGCGCGGGCCGGATCGTCGGCGCGCTGCTCGGCTCGGTCGCGTACCGCGTCGCCGCGCACGCACGTTGCCCGGTGGTGGTCGTCCCTGAGGGCTGGCGGGCACCGGCGACCGGCGAAGCGCGTGCCATCACGGTCGGCGTATCCGGATCGGTGTCCGGCGGGGACGCGCTGGAGTTCGCCTTCGACGAAGCCGAGCGCGCGGGTGTGCCGCTCGTCGCGGTCCGGTCCTGGACCGAACTCGACTCGACCAGGCGCGACGTCGACCTGGTGAACAACGGCAACGAGCGCCTTCGGCACGAGCAGCAGGAGCTGCTGACCGGCATCGTCGAGGCCGCCTGGGCGCGGCATCCGACCGTCGAGGTCGTCACCGAACTGTCCAGCGAGCCTGTCTACGACGCGTTGCTCGCGGCCGCCACGCGCGCCGACCTGCTCGTGCTCGGCTGCCGCCACGCCGACGACCACATGTTCTCCCGGTTGGGCCCGATCGCGTCGCGGCTGCTCCACACGTCGCCGTGCCCGGTGGCCGTCGTCGGTCATCCGGTCGCGCCGGCGAAACCGGAGCCGGTTGCCGACGACCACGCATACGAGGAGTTGCTGAAATGAACGAAGACCTTGGTTCTGGCCAGGACCGCATCGTCGTCGGGGTCGACGGATCAGAGCCGTCGAAGTCGGCGCTGCGCTGGGCGGCTCGCATGTCGGCGATGTCCGGCGCCCCGATCGACGCCGTCATCGCGTGGCAGCCTCCGCCGAACTACGGGTGGGGATACATGAACGCGACCTGGCGACCGGACGTGGACGCCGACAAGATCATCAATGCGGCAGTCGACTCGGTGTTCGGTACCGACCGCCCAAGCGGCATCCGGCTGATCATCGAGCGCGGAAACCCCGCCAAGGTTCTGCTCGACCACAGCCGGGGCGCGCAGATGCTCATCGTCGGCAGCCGAGGCCACGGCGGGTTCGTCGGGCTGCTGCTCGGATCGGTGAGCGCCAACTGCGCCGAGCACGCGACGTGCCCGGTCCTTGTCGTGCACGGCACCCCGGCCGACAACGAGGACGAGCAAGCAGGAGAGGAATCATGACGATCCGAGCAGGCATCAATGGCTTCGGGCGGATCGGCCGCGAGTACCTGCGCTACGCGGCCGACAGCGCCGACATCGAGGTGGTCGCGATCAACGACGTCGCCGACATCGCGACGCTGGCCCGGCTGCTCAGGCACGACAGCACGTTCGGCCCGTTCGGCAAGGAGGTCGAGGTCCAGGACGACACGCTGGTCATCGACGGCCGCAAGGTCGCGGTCAGCGCCGTTCGCGAGCCGCGCGACCTGCCCTGGGCCGAGCACAACGTGGACGTCGCGATCGAGTCGACCGGCAAGTTCCGCACGCGCGAGACGGCCGGCGCCCATCTCGCCGCCGGGGCGTCGCGGGTGATCGTCTCGGCGCCCGGCAAGGGCCTCGACGCAACGATCGTGATGGGCGTGAACGACACGACCTTCGACCCGGAGTCGCACCGGGTGATCTCCAACGCTTCCTGCACCACGAACTGCGTCGCGCCGATGGTGAAGGTGCTGCACGACGCGTTCGGCATCGAGCGCGGCTTCATGACCACAGTGCACGCGTACACGAACGACCAGAACGTGCTGGACGCTCCGCACAAGGATCCGCGCCGGGCACGGTCCGCGGCGGTCAACATCATCCCGACGACGACGGGCGCTGCCCGTGCCGTCGGCGAGGTGCTGCCCGATATCGCGGGACGGCTCGACGGGGTCGCGCTGCGCGTGCCGGTCGTCGACGGTTCACTCGTCGATCTCGGCGTGCTGCTCGAGTGCGATGTGACGGTCGCGGAGGTCAACAGCGCGTTCGAGGCCGCGAGCGCTCAGGGTTCGCTCACCGGCAAGCTGAGGTACACGAACGAGCCCGTCGTGTCGTCCGACGTCATCGGCGACCCGGCCTCGTGCGTGTTCGACTCGAGCCTGACCCAGGCGTCCGGGCGCTTCGTGAAGGTCTTCGGGTGGTACGACAACGAGTGGGGCTACACCTGCCGGCTCGCCGACCTGACGCGATTGGTCGCGGAGGCTGACGCGCACTAGCTCGCCGATCATGTGCAGATCGGCACGTTCCAGCCCGTCGATCTGCACATGAACGCAACGCGGCCGCCCGCATTTGCCCCGATCCGCGGACCGATCTGCACATGATCGCAAGGCGGCCGCCCGCATTTGCCCCGATCCGCGGACTCTGGTCACGCAATCGTCGGGCCGTTGTGCCCTGCCGGTCCTCCGCCGCGTTGGTGAGGCTGGCTTCATGGTGGCGAACGAAGTCGATGCTGTGCGCGCGGACGGCGGACTGGTGCACATCCGCCCGATCCAGGACGGCGATCATGACGGGTTGCTCGCACTCAACGCACGGGCCTCGGACCAGTCGATCTTCAACCGCTTCTTCTCGCTGAGCCGGCACGCGGCTGACGTCTACGTCGACCGGCTATTGCGGCCGCTGGACGCCGGCCATCAGGCGCTGGTTGCTTTCGTCGGCGACGAACTGGTCGGCGTGGCGGCGTTCGAACGGCTCGACACCGTCTCGGCCGAGTTCGCGCTGCTCATCGACGACCGCGAGCAGCACGCCGGCATCGGCACGTTGCTGATCGAGCACCTGGCGAGCGTGGCCCGCCGCTGCGGCGTGCGCCGGTTCGTGGCCGACGTGCTCGCCGAGAACGCCTCGATGATCCGGGTCATCCGCAGCCTCGGTTACGAGACGAAGACCGAGCTCGAGTACGACGTCCAGCACCTGTCCTTCGACCTCGACCCCGGCGCCGGCGTCGTCGCGGCGATGGACGACCGCGAGCGCGTGGCCGACGCGGCCAGCCTGCGCCCGCTGCTCGCCCCGCGGTCGGTAGCCGTGATCGGCGCGAGCGTGCGGCCGAGGGCGGTCGGGCACGAGGTGCTGCGCAACATTCTCGAGGGCGGCTTCGCCGGCACCGTCCACGTCGTCAACCCGAAGCACGACGCTGTGCTCGGCGTGCCGTCGGTGCCTTCGGCCCTGGACCTGCCCGTCGCGCCGGACCTCGCCATCGTCGCGGTGCCCGCCGCGCAGGTGCTCGACGTCGTGCAGACCTGCGGTGAGCGCGGGACGCGCGGCGTCGTGCTGCTCACCGCCGGGTTCGGCGAGACCGGGCAAGCCGGCCAGGCGCTGCAGCACGAGATTCTCGCCGCCGCGCGCCGCCATGGCATGCGCCTGATCGGGCCGAACTGCCTCGGCCTGGTCAACACCGATCCCGCCGTGCGCCTGAACGCGACGTTCGCGCCATTGCCGACGCAGCCGGGCAACCTCGGCCTCGTCTCGCAGTCCGGCGCTCTGGGGATCGCTGTGCTCGCCGCGGCGAAGCGCTGCGGGCTGGGCATCTCGCAGTTCGTGTCGGTCGGCAACAAGGCCGACGTCAGCGGCAACGACCTGCTGCTTGCCTGGGAACGAGACGAGCGGACGTCGGTGATCGCGCTGTACCTCGAGTCGTTCGGCAACCCGCGCAAGTTCTCGCGCATCGCCCGGCGGGTGTCGCGCACCAAGCCCATCATCGCCATCAAGGCAGGGCGAACGCCTGCCGGGCAGCGCGCGGGTCAGTCGCATACGGCAGCCGCCGCATCGTCGGACGCGGTCGTCGACGCCATGTTCGAGCAGGCCGGCGTGCTGCGCGTGGACACGATGGAGCAGATGCTCGACGTGGCGCGCGTGCTGTCGGACCAGCCGTTGCCGGCAGGCCCGCGCATCGCCATCGTCGGCAACTCAGGGGGTCCGGGCATCCTCGCCGCGGACGCCGCCGAGGCTGCCGGGCTCACCGTCGTCGAGCTGGACGACGCGACCGTCTCGCTGGTAGCCCAGGCAGTATCGTCCGCGGCGTCGTGCCAGAACCCGATCGACCTCGGCGCCGCCGCGCAGCCGGCCGAGGCGGGCGAAGCCGTACGCGTTCTGCTCGCCGCGCAGGAGGTCGACACCGTGCTGACCGTGTTCACCGAGACCCTCGTCGCGAACCCCGACCAGGTGATGGTGGCCGTCGTCACAGCCGCGGCGGGATCCGGCAAGCCGGTGGTGGCAACGCAGGTCGGCGGCGAGGCGCAGTCCGTCCCGGTGCCGGGCACGAAGCGCGCCGTGCCCGTGTTCACGTTCCCGGAGCCCGCCGCCGCGGCGATCGGTTTCGCCTACCGCTACGCCGGGATCCGCTCGGCGGCGCCGCACGATGCCACGCGGCCCGTCGGCCTGGACGCCGAGGAGGCCCGTGACTTCGTCGCCGATCGGCTGGCCGCCGGCAGTGGCTGGCTCGGCGCCGAGGACGTCGCCCGGCTGCTGATCCGCTACGGCGTCCCGATGAGCCCGCAACGGGTCGTGCACGACGTCGACGACGCAGCGATCGCCGCCGCCGAGTTGGGCTACCCGGTCGCCGTGAAGCTGGCAGGCGGCACCGTCCACAAGACCGACGTCGGGGGAGTGCGGCTCGGCATCGCCGACGAGCCGGCGCTCCGCGAAGCACTCGCTGCCATGCACTCGGCGGGGTCGGCCGACGTGCTCATCCAGCCGATGGCGCCGCCGGGTACCGAGCTCATCGCCGGGGCGGTGCAGGACTCGCAGTTCGGGCCGGTGGTGATGCTCGGTGCGGGCGGCGTCCTCGCCGACATGATCGCCGACCGGCAGTTCCGGCTCGCCCCACTCACCGCCGAGGACGCCGACGCGATGATCGGCGGGCTGCGCACGTCCGCCCTGCTCGACGGATACCGTGGACGTCCTGTCGTGTCGCGGCAGGCCGTGCGCATGCTGCTGCTGCGGCTCGCCGCGCTCGCCGACGACATCCCGGAGGTGGCCGAATTGGACCTCAATCCCGTCATCTGCCTCGGCGACGATCTGGTCGTCGTCGACGCGAAAGTGCGCCTCGCTGCCGCGCAGCCGGCCCCCGATCCCGTGCTGCGCCAACTTCGAGGCTGACCGTGCCGAAGCCGCATAAGGACCAGCCCGCCCGCTTGGGCCGGGCGGTCTACGAGAAGGAGCTGTTCCGGCTGCAGGCCGAGCTGGTCACCATGCAGGAGTGGGTGCGCGAGTCTCGGGCGCGCATCGTCGTGATCTTCGAAGGACGCGACGCTGCCGGCAAGGGCAGCGCGATCAAGCGGGTCACGCAGTACCTCAACCCGCGCGTCGCGCGCATCGTCGCGCTGCCGGCGCCCACCGAGCGGCAGCGCAGCCAGTGGTACTTCCAGCGCTACGTCGACCACCTGCCCGCGGCCGGCGAGATCGTGCTGATGGACAGGTCCTGGTACAACCGCGGCGGAGTCGAGCACGTCATGGGCTACTGCACGCCGGACGAGCATCGGCGCTTCCTCGCCCAGTGCCCGGTGTTCGAGCGCCTGCTGCTCGACGACGGGATCCTGCTGCGCAAGTACTGGTTCTCGGTCAGCGACGACGAGCAGGAACACCGGTTCCGGTCGCGCCTGGACGATCCGATGCGCCGGTGGAAGCTCTCGCCGATGGATCTGGAGTCGATCCGCCGCTGGGAGGACTACTCCCGGGCGAAGGACGAGATGTTCGTGCACACCGATACCGCCGAGTCGCCGTGGTACGTCGTCGAGGCCGACGACAAGCGGCGGGCCCGCATCAACATGATCGCCCACCTGCTCTCGACCATCCCGTACTCCGAGGTGCAGCGCGACCCACTCGAACTGCCGAAGCGGCCGTCCGCGGCGAACTACGTCCGCCCGCCGCGCGACCTGTACCGGTCCGTCCCCGACCACGCTGCCACGCTCGACTGAGCCGCCTTCGCAGCTCGTGGCCGCTTGCGGTCAAAGCCACCTTTCGGTCACGGCAACCGATACCGGTGCGGCGTCGGAGTCGGTAGACACGGGTGGGGCCGGTCCGGCTCCGACCCGGAGCCGAGGAGCCGCCCTGATGCAGCGACGAGTCATGCAGGTCTCGAGGACGACGCTGGTGGTGGCCTCGCTGGCCTGCTCGCTGCTCGTCGCCACTGGGTCTGGGATGGCCGCGACGCCGCCGCCCGGGCAGGCCGCACTACCGGCGCCGGTGCCTGCCGAGGTGACGCTCGTGACCGGCGACCGCGTGCTGGTCGGTGCTCCGGTCGCCGGGCGCCCGACGCTGACGGTCGAGCCCGCGCCGCGACCCGTCGGACGCATCCCGTCCTTCTCGGCACGCTACGACGGCGACGACGTGTACGTCGTGCCGTCCGACGTCGCCGGCCTCGTACCGAGCGTCCTCGACGACGCGCTGTTCGACGTGACCGCCCTCGTCCGGATGGGGTACGACGACCGCTCGCGCCCGAGCATCCCGCTGATCGTCCAGAACACGCCTGGCCTGAAGACGCTCAGCGCGTCGCCGACGGGCCTGCAGGCTCGCGCCGCCCTGCCGAGCATCCGCGGCGAGGCGGCGGTGCTGCCCAAGGCGCAGAGTGCGGCCTTCGGCAAGGCGCTGACGAAGCTCGGCGGTGCGCGGCGGGTGACGCCCGCAACCGCCGGGGCCGCCCTCGGCGGCGTGAGCCGGGTCTGGCTCGACGCCCCGCTCAGGGCGACCGACCTGGACGCCAACCTCACCCAGATCAGCGCACCGGCGGCGTGGCAGTCGGGGCTGTCCGGCGCAGGCGTGAAGGTCGCCGTGCTCGACACGGGCGTCGACGCCGGGCACCCGGACCTCGCCGGTCAGGTCGTGGACGCGGCGAA
>DASXRA010000193.1:0-11748 GCA_036506855.1 Jatrophihabitantaceae bacterium | reverse complement strand
GGCCGCTCGTCCCATCGCTCACCTCCATGTCGAGGTGTTGCGAGCACCAGTTGAATCCGCCCAGTAGCCAAGGATATTGCGACGCGGAACGCTCAGCCTCAGCGGCGCGAATCCCTTACAAATAAAGGGATTCGCATAACGTTCAGGCATCCGTAGTGCGCGACTACCCGGACTGACTTCCGCGCCGCGGTAACGACAGCAGGAGTTCGTGCGAGCCGAGGTACCGGCTCGCACGAACTCATGTGCAGGGCGGCTCACATCATTGGGTCGCCACCAGTCCGTCGACCTTGACGACGATGAACTCGTTGTCGTCGGCCAGGTTCGGGTTGCGTCCCTTGTTGGGGAAGTTGTTGTCACAGGCAATGAGCAGGCGGTCGCCCAGGATCGGGTGGACCGTCTCGACGGACTCGCAGACAACGGAGAACGGATTGCCGAGACCGATGTCGCCTGGGTGAATCGCCGGCAGCGAGACGAGGTCCGGGTCAGGGATCGCGGTCAGGTCGACCACGCCGTCTGAGACGAGGAACCCGTTCTGGTCGACTTGGCGCAGGTCGACGAGATTGACCTTGCGGAACAGCGCTGTCGCGCCGAGTCCCCCGTCACGCTCGATCAGCACCAAGCGGTGTTCGTCGAGAGCGGCCATGTCCGACACCATGTACGCCGGCTGACTGGTTCGGTATTCCCATGTTCGGCCGGTCAGGGACTCGTCGACGATGCTGAACTCGTACACGTGCCGGCGGTTCTGGTCCGGGTCGGCCAAGGTGGCGCCTTCGAGGGCGGCATACAGGTACTTGCCGTCAGGCGTCATTGCCATGGCCTCGAAACCGCGACTGTTCGGGTGGGTGGCCGGCGCACCGTTGAGCCACGGATTGTTCGGCGACCGGACGCCCGGGATCTCGAAGGGCCGATCCAGCAGGACGCCGTTTGCGTCGAAATGCAGGATCCACGGCCCGAACTCGTCACCGACCCACAGGTCGCCGTTGGCGGCGCGATCCAGCGACTCCGGATCGATGTCACCGCCGGTGAGGAGCCGCTCGGTGGTTGCCGCGTTGACGATCGGGAAGCCAATCAGGTTGTTCGGATCCCGGAAGGAGATGAAGTCCCCTACCGCGACGGAGCCCGATCCACCGTTCGCTGTCTTGAAGTCGGGGCGGATGTAGTAGGCCCGGATCAGGAAGTCCTTCGATGTCGCCTTGGCGCCGTATCCGTTGTCCGGCATCGCCAGGTATTCGCCCGGCGAGCGTCCGTCGACCATCGACGAGAATCCCTGGACGGGCTGCGACGGCAGCGGAAAGCTGATTCCGTTGACGACGCCTGCTGGCAGCAGCGTCCCCGAGACGGGTCCTGGTGCGTACGTCTGGACAGGCAACACCGCCCGGCCCTCCAGCGTGACGTGGGGCGCCCTCTGCGTCTCGGCTGCTGCGCCTCCTGGAAGCATGCTGATCGCCATGGCCGCTGTCGCCGCCGCGCCCATGACGTAGCTGATCTTCATCGCGTCCTCCCTCGGTTGGTGTACTGGTCGGCACGAGATTGCGCCGCCCGGCGTCCCGGCCGCAGCAGCCCGACGTCCCAACACCGACTTGGGCGCGAATTGGGACGCTGACCCATGCCGTTGGGGCGCGCCCGCGGGGGAAGATGTGCCGGTGACACCCGGGATCGCAGGTGACCGGACGCGACCGGTCGTGCTGGGCGCGGCCATCGCAGCTGCCGCGGCCGCGGCGACCGTTCTCGCGCTGCGCATCGATGTCGGACTCGAACCTGAGGGTCGCAACTGGTGGCTGACCGTCGAGGTCGCCCTCGGGCTCTGTTACCTACCGGTGGGCGCCGCGATCCTGACGCGGCGGCGGCTCGCGCTGGGGCTCGTCTTCGTCCTCGTCGGTGCATCGCAACTCGGTGCCGCGATTCTGTCCGAGTGGCACGCGCTGAACGGCCCCGCGTCCACGCTCGGCGGCGGGCGTGCCGTCGAGATCACCGGCCTGCTTCTCCTCGCGGCAGTGGTTCCGTTCCTGCTGCCGTGGCCGCGAGAGAACATCGCCGATGACAGGCTCACCAGGTGGCTCGCATTAGGCGTGCTGGCAGCCGGCGTCGGTGCGACAGCCGCCGTCTTCGACGGTGTAGGTGACCTGGCCGGTGCGCACGTCGCGGCGCCGCTCTTGCTGCTCTCGACTGTGCCGCTCCTCGCCGTGGGAGCCTTCGTCGCCGAGATCCGCGACGACCCAGTCGCGCGTGCCACCGTGTCACACCGATTTCTCGTATGGGCGATCCTGGCCAGCGCGATCGCGTTGGTCTACACGGCGCTCGTCGCCGGATTCGGGTCGGTGCTCGGCTCCGACGGCCCGGCTTGGCTGCTGGTCGGCGTCACCGGTGGGCTCGCCGTTGCCCTCGAGCCGGCCCGATCGCGGCTTCGTCATTTCGTGGACGACCTCGTGTACGGCAAGCGGGGCGATCCGCTGGCCGTTGTCCGGCAACTTGTCGCCCAGCAGGTCGCGACGGCAACAGACGTCGACGAGCGTCTGCTCGGATCGCTCGCCGACACCATTGCTGAAGCCTTGCGCCTGGACCACGTGGCAATCGACCTGCTGACGCCCGGCGGGTGGTCCAGGGTGGCCGAGCACGGCGAATCTGTCGATGGCGACGAGGATCTCTCCCTCTCGACCGGCGATCAGGTCCTCGGACGGCTGGTCGTCGGCTGCCGCGGATCGGCTCTGGGAGGCCGCGACCGCGACGTTCTCGCCGACGTCGTCCCGCACGTAACTCTCGCGGTCGGCCTGGTGCGCCTGACCAGCGACCTACGACGGTCGCGGCTCGCGGTTGTCACCGCCCAGGAAGAGGAGCGTCGTCGACTGCGCCGCGACCTGCACGACGGGATCGGTCCGACATTGACCGGTGTCTCGATGGCGCTGCACACGGTGGTTCGGCGCATGCGACGTGGCAGTTCCGATGCCTATGACGTGACGTTGCTGGCCCAGCTGGCCGACGAAGTCGATCGGACCGTCGGCGACGTCAAGCGCATCGTCCGTGACCTACTTCCGACCGCGCTGGACGACCAGGGACTCGCTGCCGCGCTCGCGGAGTTCGCCCGGAACTTCGAAGGCGTGATCGACATCGACCTCGACCTGCCCACGGCCGAGCCGGGGCTGCCCGCCGCCGTCGAGATCGCGATCTATCGAATTGCCACCGAGGCGATGACGAACGTGGTGCGCCACGCGAGCGCCAGGTCGTGTTGCTTGTGTCTCGCCGTTGCCGAACGGGTCGAACTCGACGTGCGCGACGACGGCATCGGCATCGCATCGGTCCATCCGCCGGGCGTCGGCCTTGCGACGATGCGCGAGCGGGCCGTGCAACTAGGTGGCACGCTCGCCATCACGTCGGTCGAGCCGCACGGCACCCGGGTACATGCGAGCTTGCCCGTGGCGGTGGGGTGATGTCGATCCGGGTGATCGTGGTGGACGACCACCCGATCTTCAGGTTGGGTCTGGCGACGTCGCTGCGCGAGATGGATGGCATCGACATCATCGGCGAAGCATCGACGGCAGGAGAAGTCTCCGAGCTTGTGTCAGGTAACGAGCCCGACGTCGTGCTGCTCGACCTGCATCTTCCGGACGGCTCCGGTTTGGACGTCAACCGCTTGATCGCACGAGACCATCCGAACATCAAGGTCGTCGTCCTCACGATGTCGGAGGATCACGTCGCCACGATCGCCGCAGTGCGCGACGGCGCCCGCGGCTACATCGTCAAGGGCGCCGATCCGAGCCGGGTGGAACACGTGATCCGCTCTGTCATGGCGGGCGACGTCGTGCTCGACCCGGGCGTCGCTCGAGCCATCGCTGACCTCGCGCAACTGAGAGGCGAGGTGAAAGCGTCGCCCTTCCCACAACTGAGCCGGCGTGAGCTGGACATACTCGAGTTGGTGGCTCGCGGTCTCGACAACCCGGCAATCGCTCGCGAGCTGGTGCTGACGTCGAAGACGGTCCGTAACCATGTCTCCAACGTCCTCGCCAAGATCAATGCCGGCGACCGCTCCCAGGCCATCGTGCTCGCCCGACGTAGCGGATTCGGGCAAGCTCAGTGATGCGCCCTGGCTGACGAAACGAGGCCCACCCCCAACCGGGGTGGGCCTTCCCGCTATGCGATCAGCGTTCGTCGAGCGACGCGACTGCAGGGGTGTCCTCCAGCCGTACGGTCTCGTCTTCGATCCTCGCCTCGAGCTCGCGCAGCCGCGGCTGGTACTCCCGCGCGTGGTGGGCGCAGAACAACAACTCCGAACCGGAGACCAGCGTCACCCGCACGTACGCCTGGGCGCCGCAACGGTCACACCGGTCGCTGGCGGTAAGCGGACTCGCGGTCAGTGTGGTGGTCACGGCACCTTCTCTCTCTGCTACTCGACATGCGCCGATCCGCCTGTGCTTGCATCTTTCCCGTTCTGTCACTCCATCCAACCAGGCGCCGGCCCAGGACATGCCCGACACGGTGCGATCGACGCCACGTTTCGCCCCCGGCGAACGCCGATCCCGAGCCGGCGATATCGCCCGATATGACCAGCACTCAGGTTTGGGGACTGCGTTCCCCATGCGGCCGATTGAGGGTGCGCGACGTGCCGATCAGGTACACGCCGAGGATCACCGCCGCGCCGCAGGCTGCCTCGACGGCGAGCCGCCCCGGCGTGACTGCCACCCGATCGGCCAGCAGGCCCACCCCGAGGCCGATCCCGGCCAGCGGCTCGGCGGCAGTCAGCGGTGGCAGCGAATGCGACAGCGAGCCGGTCTTGAACGCGCTCTGTGCCAGCAAGAGCCCGATGACCGCCGCGACCACCACGAGGTAGGTCCACGGCGTGTAGAACATCTGGACAATGCCATGCCCGGCACGCTGCAGCGACTGCCTGGTGGCGGCGTCCTGCAAGCCGTAGAGCAACCCGGCCGCGACGGACAGCAGGATCGTCTCCCGGATCAGGCGCTGATTCCTCGCGACGACGACGAGCACGATCACCGCGGCAGCGACCGCCACCAGGGCCACGCCGGTCCAGATGCGGGCAGGATGCGGATCGTTCGAGCTGCGCGGATTGCCCACGAGCAGGAACGCTCCCAGCGCGAGGCTGAGCAGCACCGCGCCGCCGACCTCGTGCCAGCGCACGCTCCGATCGGAGAGGATCGCGGCGATGACGAAGGCGAACAACAGGTTCGCCGACAGCAACGGTTCGACGAGGGCAACCGATGCCATCTGCAGGGCGAGCCCCCCTAGCAGTTGCCCGGCGACCATGCTCCCGACACCGAACAGCCAGGTCCGCTTGCGGAGCAGGTCGACCAGCAGCCGCCAGGACAGCACGAACTCGATCGGCGCGAGCGCGGCCGCGCGCTGCTGCAGGACGTACCCGAGCCCGAGGCACACGGCCGCAGCGACCCCGACCAGGTAAACCACCAGAACACCTCAGGCTGGGTTGGGATATGCAGCGGGGTCCCCGGACGTGCGGCGTTCGGGCGTCGGCAGCACCTCTTCGCTCGACTCGAGCAACGGAGAGCGCGCCAACACGAGAACACTCGCGAGCATCGCGACGGCCCCGACCGCCGCGAGGCCCAGATACACGCCGCTTCGCGTGTGCTCGTTGAACACGAGCACGCCCCACAGGGTCGACACGAGCGGATCCATGAGGGTGATGCCGGGTTGCGCGGCCACCAGCCGGCCGGCGTGTAGCGCCGCCTGCACGAGGATCACGCCGAGCACGCCGAAGCTGACCGCCGCGTACGTCTGCCAGGTCGACACCAGGCCGAACAACCCGCGATCGGACAGCTGCGTCACCGACTCCTTCACCAGGCTCGCGGTGAGGCCGAAGCTCGTGCCGGCCGCGGCGCCCAGGCATGCCGTGCGGAACGGGCCTCGGCCCAGTTTGCCCAGCAGGCAGAGCAACCCCACCGTGCCCGCGGTGCCCCCGCCGGCGAGTACGTAGGTCACGTGGTTGACGCCGGTCGGCTTGCCGGGCGTCGGCGCTAGGGCGGTGAGCACGACGATGACGCCGCCGGTCATCGTGATCGTGCTTGCCCACTCCAACGGACCGAGTCGCGAGGAGAACGTCCACGACGCGAAGAGCAGCGAAACCGGTAGCTCCAACGCGATGATCGGCTCGACCGCCGAGAGCTCGCCGAGGTTCAACGCGGTCGCGTGCAGGCCGAAGGCGGCAACCATGGCGAGGATGCCGATGATCCACACCCGCTTGCGCACGAGGCGCTTCAGGACGCCGCGTCCGAACTCGGTGTCCTGCTCCTCGAGGGCCGCCTTGCGCTGCATCACGGCGGCGAAGGCGTTACCCGTGGCCGCGAGTGCGGCCAGCACGAGACTCAGGACCGGCACGACCACAAGGTAACGCGTCGGTGCCTATTCATGACATCCCGCCGTCGGCATCCCGCCGCTCAGCTCGCGATGAGGGCAAGCAGGTGGTCGCGACGCTGTTCGAGCAGTTCGGCACCGGCGGACGCCGAGGGTGGGCCGGGCACCGCCCTGCGTAGCTGTGCGTGCACCTGCGCGTGCGGCTGACCGACTCGCGCAGCGACGACGCTGACGAGCCGGTTGACCTCACGCCGGAGCTCTGCCGCCGCGCGCCAGGTCGCGAGCTCGCCGGTCGCGACGTCGTCGCCGGACGCCGAGTGTGCGCGGCGGCGAGCGGACGCGTCGCGCTGGGCGAGCAGCGTTGCGGTCTGCTCGGGGGTGAGCAGGCCCGGCATGCCGAGGAACTCCGCGTCCTCGTCGGACAGCTCGGACGGGTCTCCCGCGACGAGCGCCCGCCCGCCGTGCAGGATGTGTGCGAATTCCGCGTCCGCGTCGAGGGCTTCGAACTCGGACACCCCGTCCGCCTCGCGCGCGGCCTGCTCGACGTCGAGCGAGTCGTCAGCTGACGACGGCGCTGGGATGACGTGGTTGCGCTCCTGTTCGAGCTCGGCCGCAAGCGCCAGCAGCGGTCGCACGGCGGGCAGGAACACGGTCGCCGCCTCGTGCCGCCCGCGGGCCCGGACGACCCGGCCGACCGCCTGCGCGAAGAACAGCGGCGTGCGATAGGACGTCATCCAGGCAAGACACGCGGCGCGGGGGACGTCGACGCCCTCGGAGATCATCCGCACGCACACCGCATGCCGCTGATCCCCGGCGGCGAACTCGGCGATCTTGGCGCTGGCCTTCGGGTCGTCGGACAGGATCACCGTCGGCGCCTCGCCCGTGACGCGCTCGACGATGTCGGCATACGCGCGCGCGTCGTCCTGGTCGCTGGCCAGCAGGATGCCGGCGGCGTCGGGCATACCCGACTCGCGGAGGTGGCTGATCCGCTCGTCCATCGCCGCGATGACGTGCGGCACCCATCGTCCGCGCGGGTTGAGCGCAGTCCGCCACGCGGCAGCCTCGGTGCGCTTCGTGCCTGCCTCGGACAGGCTCGCCGCGACCACGTCGCCTGCGCTGTTACGCCAGCGCGACGTGCCCGTATAGGCGGCGAACACGACCGGCCGGACCACCTGATCACGCAACGCCTCGCCATAGCCGTAGCGGAAGTCGGCACGGCTCTCCAGCACGCCGTCCTCGCCGGGCGCGTATTCGACGAACGGGATCAGCTCGTCGGGCCTGGTCCGAAACGGCGTGCCGGTCAGCGAGATCCGGCGCGCGGCGTCGGCGAACGCCTCACCGACCGCGTCGCCCCAGGACAGCCCGTCGCCGGCGTGGTGCACCTCGTCGAGTACGACGAGCGTTCGCCGCGCGCCGGTGCGCGCCGCGTGCAACCTGGGCTTGCCGGCCACCTGTGCGTACGTGGTGACGTAGCCGAGCATGTCCGGACGCACCGGCCCTACTGCGTTGGACAGCGTCGGGTCGAGCGGCAAACCAGCCCGGTCGGCCGCCTCGGCCCATTGGGTTCGCAGATGATCGGTCGGGCACACGACGACGACCCGGTCGATGACCCGGCGTTCCAGCAACCGCGCGGCGAGCGTGAGCGCGAACGCCGTCTTTCCAGCACCGGGCGTCGCGGTCAGCAGGAAGTCGCGACGCGCCCGCTCGTCGTACGCCGCGAGCGCGGCTCGCTGCCAGGCGCGAAGCGCGAACGGCCGGTGCTGGCGGGACCTGCTCACTACGCTCCCCCACGGGTCGAGCGCCGGACTCCGGCGCGACAAGATGCCCCGGACGACTGGCCGGGGCATCTGTGCGCAACCCTAATGGCTCGTCGCGCTCACGAGCGCGCGGCGCGGCGGGGCGACGAGTAAGGGAGACGATGTCTGCCAGATCGAGCGCCGCGACGCCGGCCGACCGGCACGACACGCTGCGAAAGCGGCCCAGGACGCGCGATCAAGCCAGTTCATCGGCACACTCTGCAGGCGTGAGCCTCGGCAGCCGCACGCTCTGGCTGGTCCGGCGGACCCTGAGCAAGGCTTGGCACGATCGCGTCCTGGGGCTTTCCGCCGAGGCCGCCTTCTGGCAACTGCTCAGCCTGCCGTCGCTAGCGCTCGCCGGCGTGGCCACCCTCGGCTACGTCTCGCGATGGTTCGGCCCGGACGCCGTCGATCGCACCGAGAGCGAGCTCGAGTCGACGTTCAGCCGCGCGTTCAGCCCGGACGTGGTTGCCGAGATCGTCCGGCCGACGTTGCGCGAGGTGCTGCACGGCCAACGCGTCGACATCATCAGCATCGGTTTCCTGCTGGCTTTGTGGGCCGGCTCGTCGGCGACCGCGACCTTCGTCAACACGATCACTATCGCGTACGACATGCGGGAGGAGCGCGGTGCGGTCCGCAGCCGGCTGCTCGCTCTGTGGCTGTGCCTCGGCGCGGTTCTGCTCGGCGTCGTGCTGCTGCCGCTGCTCGTTCTGGGGCCGGGCTTGCTACCGGGGCTCTTCCCGAAGTCGGTGCGGCCGACGGCCACGACCGTGATCCACAACTCGTACTACCCGGTGGTTGTCGTGCTCCTGTTGCTCGGCCTGACCAGCCTGTACCACCTGGCTCCCCCCCGCCGGCTTCCCTGGCACCGCGGCGCGCCGGGCGCGCTCATCGCGATCGGCGTGTTCCTAGCGGGCTCGGTCGGCCTGCGCAGCTACATCAACTTCATCCTCGACCACAACCACGCGTACGGCACGCTCGCGGCCCCGATCGCCGCGCTGCTGTTCTTCTACGTCCTCGGCCTGGGAGTGTTGCTCGGGGCGGAGTTCAACGCCGCGATCGAGCAGATGTGGCCGACGCCCGCCCGCGTACCGCGCGCCCTTGATCGGCGCGGCTGGCAGCGCCTCGACGACGTCGATGGTCAATCCGACGAGTCGCCGCCGCCTCCGGGCGGCATGGACTCGTAGATCTCCTTGCACCGCGCGCACACCGGCGAGCCCGGCTTCGGCACGCGGGTGACCGGAAACACCTCGCCGCACAGCGCCTGGACCATGGTGCCCAGCACCGCACTCTCGGCGATCTTCGCCTTGCGGACGTAGTGAAACACCTGATCGCCGGTGTCGGCGTCCGAGGTCTTCGGCGAGTCGAGGGTCTGCGTGGTGGTCACGGGTCGATTGTGCCACCGGCGAAGCGCCGTTGATCGCCCGTCGACCACTCAGCCCTCGATCGTCCGGTCGTCCGTTCCTGCTGGCAACGCGCGCTCGCCGGATCCGCCTGCGTGGTGCCGAAGACGCCTCGCGCGTTTCGGTGGACGGTCGTTGGCGAGCAGTACGGCGCACCAGGGCAGCACCGCGCCGCCCACGATCAGCGCGATGGCGAGCACCCACGACACGCTGTAGGTCACCGCCGCCGCGATGATGCAGACGGCACGCAGCGCCATCATGATCGCGTAGCGCTTGCGCCGGTGGTCGAACTCGTCGTCCAAGCTCTCCGGCGCATCCGTGATCAGCGCGGGCTGATCGTCACGGGGGTGGCGCACACGCCCATCGTCTCACCGTCCGGGCACCCGCGCGCCGGAATCGGGCAGGATGCTCGGCGTGGACGAGCTCGGCGAGCGCACGCGCACGGGTCCTCCCGTCCTGGTGGTCCGGTGAAGGCGCTCGTGCAGCGCGTGGAGCGCGCGGCCGTCCGCGTCGGCGGCTGGACCGTCGGCGAGATCGGCACGGGCCTGCTCGTTCTTGTCGGTGTCACGCACTCCGACACCGGTTCGGATGCCGCGGCCCTGGCGCGCAAGGTGCACGGACTGCGGATCCTGCGCGACGAGCGATCCGTCGCCGACATGCCCGAGGCGGGCGTTCTGGTCGTCAGCCAGTTCACGCTGTTCGCGGACACTCGGAAGGGCCGCCGGCCGTCGTGGAGCGCAGCTGCTCCCGCCGTGGTCGCCGAGCCGCTGGTCGACGCGTTCGCAGCCGAGCTGCGCGGGCTCGGCGTAACGGTGCAAACCGGTCTATTCGGCGCGGACATGCGCGTCGAGCTGGTCAACGACGGGCCCGTGACGTTGCTGCTCGAGACCTGAGCCGATCTGGCGATCCGGGCCGTTCCGGCCCCGATTATTCCGTGGGTACGCCGTCCGAACCCCTGTGCGAGCCCTGAGAGGCGTTTAGGCCCCGAGCAACATCGGGAACACCTGATGCGTCAAAGCGTTAAGGAAAGTGAACCGAGGATGCCTCGCCGCCGAGGTATTTCGGTGAGACACGAACGCACAGACAAGACGGCAATTAGGTGGTTATCTTTCGTGGCAACTCCTCGCTCCACACGAACCCGGACCGCGGGACGGCAGTCGTCCAGCGAGCCGCGTATCGCGACGCGCGCTCACCGCAGTACGCGCCGCGCGAATGTCGCTGACCCGTCGACCGAGGTCATCGAGCAGGTCGTCGAGACGGTCGCCGCGCCCGAGATCGAACCCACGCCGGACATCGTCACGACCGACCTGGACGAGACTGCGACGTCGGCCGACCTGGTCCGCGTGTACCTCAACGAGATCGGCAAGGTCGCGCTGCTCACTGCCGCCGACGAGGTCGAGCTCGCAAAGCGCATCGAGGCCGGGCTGTACGCCGAGCACCTGCTGACGTCGTCCAACAACTTCGGTACAGCGCGCAAGCGTGACCTGCGCGCACTCGTCATCGACGGTGAGCGCGCGAAGGATCATCTGCTGCGCGCGAACCTGCGTCTGGTCGTGTCGCTGGCCAAGCGCTACACCGGCCACGGCATGCCGTTCCTCGACCTGATC
Organism: Jatrophihabitantaceae bacterium; assembly: GCA_036506855.1. Classification (GTDB taxonomy): domain Bacteria; phylum Actinomycetota; class Actinomycetes; order Mycobacteriales; family Jatrophihabitantaceae; genus DASXRA01. The sequence goes on along the minus strand of DASXRA010000193.1, from coordinate 624 downwards.
CAGGAGGGCAACCTCGGCCTGATCCGTGCCGTCGAGAAGTTCGACTACACCAAGGGCTTCAAGTTCTCGACCTACGCCACGTGGTGGATCCGCCAGGCGATCAGCCGCGCGATGGCCGACCAGTCGCGCACGATCCGGCTGCCCGTGCACCTGGTGGAGCAGGTGAACAAGCTGCAGCGCATCCGCCGCGAGCTCAATCAGCAGTTCGGCCGCGAAGCGAGCCACGGCGAGCTTGCCGACGAGCTGGACATCGCCGAGGAGCGGGTCCGCGAGCTGATCAACCTCTCACGTGACCTCGTCAGCCTCGACCAGACAGTCGGCGCCGACGACGACGCGGCGCTCGGCGACTTCATCGCCGACGACAGCGCTCCGGCGGCCGAGGCGGCCGTCGAGGCCGGCTTGATGCGGCGCCAGCTGCAGTCCGTGCTCGGCACGCTCGAGGCACGCGAGGCCGCTGTCGTGCGCATGCGATACGGACTCGACGACGGTCAGCCGCGCACCCTCGACGAGATCGGCCGTGCGTTCAAGCTCTCCCGCGAGCGCATCCGTCAGATCGAGCGCGAGACGATGGCGAAGCTTCGGCATCCCTCGCGGGCGCAGGCCCTTCGCGACTACCTCGACTAG
>DASXRA010000192.1:0-5652 GCA_036506855.1 Jatrophihabitantaceae bacterium | reverse complement strand
GCGCCGCAGCGAGGACGACCTGCGCGCCGCGTTCGCCGCCAAGGCGACGCAGGCGCCCAAGGCCGAGGACGTCCTGCGCGCCGTACGCCGGGCGACCCGGCCACGCCCGAGCAGGCTGCGCTGGTTGCTGCCCGCAGTCGCGGCTGCCGCGGCAGCCGCCGTCGCAGTGCCGATCGCGCTGAGCGTCAGCGACTCCAACGGCGGGTCGACGAAACACGCCCCGAACGCGGCTGCCGGTGCGGGCGTCGATTCGAGCAAGGAGGCGAGGGGCCAGGCCGCGCCTAATGCGCAGGCTCCGATGTCCGCCAACAACGGTGTGTGCCGTCCGGATCAGGTGCGTGCAGCAGTGACGGTGCGCCGCGACGCCGGTGTCGAGCACGCAACGCTCACCGTGACGGCACTCAGAGACTGCAGGATCGCGCGCATCCCGCGGGTCACGTGGAACGGGGCGCCCGTGCCCGCAGCCGTGCCCGCACCTGACGCCGGCGACACGCGGCGCAGTAGCGCCGCGCCGAGCGAGGCGGCGGCGGACGTGTACGGCCGGCTCGCGGCCGGTGCCACGGCGACGGCCACCATCCATGCCGCCGGCCCGTGCAGCACAGGGTCCGGCGACACGGTCCGCGTCGACTGGGGGGCCGGCGAGGTCGAGCTGCACGCGGCCGGCGCGGCGCCCCGATGCGAGGCACCAGCGCAGTCGGCCAAGCTGAATATCGGGCCGTTCAGTGGCCTGTCCTAGCCTCGTCGACAGCGGATGCTCAGGGTCTGAATCAGCTGATTCCCGTACCCTGACCGGGGTGAGGAGCCGGGCCGTCATCGACTACGCGCTGCAGCGACGCGCGCGGCTGACCGACGTCGCCGTCGGACGGGTCTCACTCGGCGAGGTGTGCGACGCGCACCCGCATCTGCGCCTCGCGGCGCGCCACTACGGTGAGCGGGCCGCGCGTGCCTGCCCGGTGTGCAAGCGTCCCGAGCTGCGCTTGGTGCACTACGTCTACGGCGACGCGCTCGGCCGGACGGCCGGCCAGGCCAAGTCGCGCACCGAGCTCGCCCGGCTGGCAGCGGCCATGCCCGAGTTCGACGTCTACGTCGTCGAGGTCTGCCAGGACTGCGGCTGGAACCACCTGATCCGTTCATTCGTCGCGGGAGCGGCCTCCGCGTGAGCTACGAGGTCGGCCCGCAAGGCCCGTACGGTCCCCAGGTACCTGCAGAGGGCCCGCGCATCCCCCGTCGTTTCGATCCGTACAAGCGCCGGCGGATCGAGGAGCACCTGCCGCAGTGGTGGCAGAAGTACCGGCGGAACAAGCGGGCGCGCCTGGCCCGGATGTCGCGGTCGCGGCGCATCTGGCGGCGCATCGGCCTGAACCTCACCTGGCTGCTGGCGTTCGTCGCGGCGATGACCGTTGCCGCGGTCGTGCTGTTCTACACGCTGTCCAACGTGCCCAGGCCCGAGGATCTGCCGGTGCCGCAGGTGGCTCTCGTCCAGTACTCGGACGGATCGCTGCTGACCCGGATCGGCACGACCAACCGCGTCCCCGTCCCGTTGTCGAAGGTGCCCGAGCACGTGCGCTGGGCGGTGCTGTCCACCGAGGACCGCAACTTCTACTCCGAGCCCGGCGTGTCGATCAAGGGGACGCTGCGGGCGGCATTGAACGACCTGACCGGCGGCGACACGCAGGGCGGCTCGGGCATCACCCAGCAGTACGTCAAGAACGCGTACCTGAACTCCTCGCGCACCCTCACCCGCAAGCTGCGCGAGCTTGCGATCGCGGTCAAGTTGTCGCGCCAGTACAAGAAAGATCAGATCCTGGAGTGGTACCTGAACACCGTCTACTTCGGACGCGGCACGTACGGCATCGCCGCTGCGTCCCAGGCCTACTTCGGGCGTCCGGTCAGCCAGCTCGGCGTCGCGCAGGGCGCGCTGCTCGCCGGCCTGCTGCGTGCCCCGAGCTACTACGACCCCGCGGCGAACCCGGATGCGGCTGTGGACAGGTGGCGGCACGTCGTCGACGCCATGGTGAGCACGAAGCACCTCACCGCCGAGCAGGCGAGCGCGCTGACGTTCCCGAAGACGAAGCCGTACTCCGACGAGGAGCAGACCGGCCCGAACGACCTGATCGGCTCGGCGGTGAAGCAGGAGCTGCAGTCCCACGGCATCAGCGAGGCCGAGATCAACACCCGCGGGCTGCGCATCAAGACCACGATCGACCGCCGTGCGCAGGCTGCCGCGCTGTCTGCCATCCAGGAGACGTTTGGCAACCTGTCCGAGCAACAGCGCAACATGAAGAACGCGCTCGTCGCCGTCGATCCGAAGACCGGCGCCGTGCTCGCCTACTACGGCGGCCCGAACGGCAAGAACTACGCGGGGCGCCCGGACTTCTTCGACTACGCCGGCCAGGGCTGGCGCCCACCCGGGTCTTCGTTCAAGCCGTACACGCTCGCCACGGCGCTCGCACAGAACCTCGAGGGCAGCAAGCCGGCCTACGCGATCAACTCCGTGGTCGACGGCAGCCAGTCCCGGGTCATCGACGGCACGACCATCCACAACGACCCGAGCGACGCGAAGTACGCCGGCCACGTCACGCTGGCGTTTGCGATGAAGGTCTCGTTGAACACCGCGTTCGACGGGCTGGCCGCCGACATCGGCCCCGACAAGGTGGCCGCAACGGCCCATGCCGCGGGCATCCCGAAGACCCGGCCGGACGGCACGCCGACCCTGCAGAACGAGGCCGGCCAGACGTCGTTCGGCATCGGAATCGGCGACTACGCCGTCCGGCCGATCGACCAGGCCGTCGGCTTCTCGACGTTCGCGAACGGCGGCATCGAGCACGACGGCTACCTCGTGCAGGAGGTGACCGACGCCGACGGTCACGTGCTGTTCCAGCACGACAAGTCAGCACATCGCGCCTTCGATGCCCGCGTCGCCAACGACGTCACGCTCACCCTGGAGCCGGTCGCGGGCTTTTCCGGCGACGCCCTGGACGGCCGCCCGTCGGCCGCCAAGACCGGCACGGAAGGAATCGAGAGCGGCCCGGACGCGGGCAAGAACAGCGACGCCTGGATGGTCGGCTTCACCCCGCAGGTGAGCACCTCGGTCTGGGTGGGCAGCGGCGACTCCACGCACGCGATCTACAACGCCTACGGCGGCAACGAGTACGGGCGCGACCTGCCGGGCAAGGCGTGGAAGCTGTTCATGGACACCTACCTGTCCGGCAAGCCCGTGCTCGGGCTGCCGGGCAAGCAGCTCATCACCGAAGGCCAGGATCTGTCCACGTCACCCAAGCCGACGCCGACGCCGACACCGACACCGACACCCACGCCGACGACATCCGCGACGCCTCCACCGGTCACCAAGCCGCCGACGACGTCCAAGCCGCCGACGACGTCCACGTCAGTACCGTCAAAGCCGCCGACGAGAACGAAGTCGCCGACGGGCAGCCCCACCGTCAGGTGATGGGTGTTGGTCGGCAAGGATGCACCGGTGACCTACGTGGGCCCCGCGGCCTCGGCGGGACGCTCTGACGACCCGGTTCCGAGCCGCACCGACCCCACCGTATGGCGGGCCAGCCGCCTCGTGGGCGGGGCCTGGGGGCGGTACGCGACGGCCGGCTCGTGGTGGACGCCGTTGCGCGTGCTGCTCATCCTCACGTCGTTCACCTTGCTGCTCGCCTACGGCGAGAAGGCGCCGTGCGCTAACGCCAACTGGACGGGCAACAAGCAATACACCCATGCCTGCTACTCCGATGTAATCCCGCTCTGGGGCGCCGAACGGCTCGACGTGGGCGCCGTCCCGTACCGCGACAACGGGGTCGAGTACCCGGTGCTCACCGGTGCGTTCATGTGGGCGACGGCGACCTTGACGCGGGCGGTGCACGTCCTGTTCGACCAGCAGGGCGACGCGATCATCTTCGGGATGCTGACCTGCATGCTGCTTGCCGTCTGCGGGCTGGTGACCGTCGCCGGCACGGCGGGGGCGGCCGGGCGGCGCCCGTACGACGCGGCGATCTTCGCGCTCAGCCCGCTGCTCGTCTTCCACGCGTTCTCGAACTGGGATCTCCTCGCGATGGCGCTTGCCAGTCTCGCGTTGTGGGCCTGGGCCCGCGAGAAACCGGTGGCCGCGGGCGTCCTCATCGGCCTCGGCACCGCGGCGAAGCTTTATCCGATCTTCCTGCTCGTAGCGATCGGCGTGCTCGCGCTGCGCACGGCCCGCTACCGGCCCGCGCTGTGGTGCGTGTTCGCCACCGCGGCGACCTGGGGCGCGGTGAACGCGCCGATCGCGGCGGGCTATTACGGCGGCTGGCGCTCGTTCTACGCGTTCAGCGCCACGCGCGACGCCGAGGCCAGCACGTTCTGGTACATCGCGCACTACCTGATCACGACCGGCATCGGCAACGGGTACGCGCCCGCCTGGACGCCGCCCGGGTTCGCCGTCGCGGCCGTGCTGCTCGCCGCGCTGAGCGGGGTGGCGACGCTGGGTCTGATGGCGCCGTTCCGTCCGCGGTTGGCGCAGTTGGCGTTCCTGGCCGTGGTCGCCTTCCTGTTCACCACCAAGGTGTGGAGCCCGCAGTACTCGGTGTGGCTGGTACCGCTCGTCGCGCTGGCGCGCCCTCGCTGGCGGATCACGCTGCTGTGGCAGTTCAGCGAGATCGTCGTCTGGGTTGTGACGTTGCTCTGGCTGCTCGGCTTCAACGACTCGCCCCACGCGACCGACTACGGCTGGCTGATGCTCGTGCTGCTCGTGCGTGACGGCTTCCTCGCCGTGATCGTCGGCCTGGTCATCTACGAGATGTGGCACCCGGAGGCCGACGTCGTACGGGCGAGCGGGCTCGACGACCCGGGCGGTGGCGTCTACGACGGCGCGCCGGACGTCTGGCAGTCGCAGCGCATGGAGCACCGGGCGATGCACGCCGGGCCGAACGTCGAGGCCGCAGACGGCTGGAGCGAGCCGACCTGGAACGAGCCGCGCTGACTCAGCCCGCGACTGCCTTGCGCAGGAACTCGATGTCGTCGGCCTGACCCTCGCGCGGCGTCTCGACGATGACGTCGCTACCCGCGGCTCGTGCGATGGCGGCGATCATCTCGGGGTCGATCTGGCCGCTGGCCAGGTTCGCGTGCCGGTCGGCTCCCGAGTCGAACGCGTCGCGGCTGTTGTTCGCGTGGACGAGGTCGACCCGCCCGGTGATGGCTCGCACGCGCTCGACGATGCCGTCGAGTTCCTCGCCTGCGGCATGCGCGTGGCAGGTGTCGAGCACGAAGCCCGGGCCGTACTCGCCGATCGCGTCCCACAACCGTGCCAGGCGGTCGAACCGGCGAACCATCGCGTTGTTGCCGCCGGCCGTGTTCTCGATCAGGACGGGCAGCCCGAAGCCACCGTCGTCGGCGGCGCGCGAGAACGTCTTGCGCCAGTTGTCGAACCCGACCTCGGGATCGTCGTTGGCGTTGAGGTGCCCGCCGTGGACGATGAGGCCCTTGGCGCCGATCGCCGCCGCCGCTGCCGCGTGCTGGCCGAGCAGCTTGCGGCTGGGGATGCGGATGCGGTTGTTCAGGGTCGCGACGTTGAGCACGTACGGCGCGTGGATGTAGATCGCGAGGTCGCTGCTCTTGATCGCCGACTCGTGGGCGTGCTCGACCGGCGCTTTCCAGCCCTGCGGGTCG
>DASXRA010000191.1:0-4825 GCA_036506855.1 Jatrophihabitantaceae bacterium | reverse complement strand
GAACGCGACGAGCTGACCAGCGGCTCGACGTTCCATTCCGCAGGCCTGGTGGGCCAATTGCGGGCAGACCCGGCATTGACCCGCATGAACATGTACTCGGTCGACCTGTACCGGAAGCTCCAGGCCGGCGAGCACGGTGTGGCGTGGACCGAGTCCGGCGGCATCAAGCTGGCGTCCAGTCCCGAGCGGCTGCAGGAGATCCGCCACCAGATCAGCTGGGCTCGCACGTATGGCCTGCCGTTACAGGAGATTTCCGTGCGCGAGGCGGCCGAGCTGTTCCCGCTGATCAGCACCGAGGGCGTAGTCGGCGCCGCGTACCTCCCGTCCGACGGGTGCATCGATCCGTCGCAGCTGTGCAATGCCCTCGCGAACGTGGCCCGATCCAACGGGGTACGAGTCGCCACGCGCACGAGGGTCGTCGGCATCGACATCGAAGCCGGTCGCGTTCGCGGCGTGCGCACCGACCAGGGCGATGTCGCCTGCGAGATCGTGGTCAACTGCGGCGGGATGTTCGCCGCCGAGATCGGCCGGATGGCCGGCGTCCGAATCCCGCTAATCCCGATGTCGCACCAGTATCTCGTCACCGAGGCATTCCTGCCCCAGCGCGAGAATCCCCTGCCGACGCTGCGTGATCCGGACCTGCTTGTGTACTACCGCCAAGAGGTCAACGGGCTGGTCATGGGCGGCTACGAGCGCGACCCCGAACCGTGGACGGCCACCGAACGCAGCTACGACGCCGTGCCGGCCGACTTCAACGGGCGGCTGCTGCCGGAGAACTGGCCGCGATTCGAGCAGCTCGCGCAGAACTCGCAGGTGCGCGTTCCGGCGATGGCCGACGTCGGCGTGCGCCTGATCGTCAACGGCCCCGAGGCATTCACCCCCGACAACGAGTTCTGCCTCGGCGAGACCGACGTCGCCGGATTCTTCGTCGCTGCCGGCTTCTGCGCGCACGGCATTGCCGGGGCGGGCGGCATCGGCAAGGTCGTCGCCGAATGGATCGTCGAGGGCGGGCCGAGCATGGACGTCTGGCACATGGACGTCAGCCGCTTCGGCCGCGACTACCGCTCGCCCCACCGCACGCTGGAGCGCACCGTCGAGAGCTACCAGCGCTACTACGACATCAGCTACCCGGGACGTCAGCGCGACGCCGGGCGACCGCTGCGCATGTCGCCCGCCTACCCGTGGCACGCCGCGAACGGCGCGTGCTTCGGCGAGAAGGCCGGCTGGGAGCGCGTCGACTACTACGAGCCGAACGCGTTCCACGGCAACGGCGCACCGCGGCCGGACGGGTGGGCCGGGCGGTACTGGTCGCCGGCGATTGCCGCCGAGCATGCCGCGACGCGGCTAACGGCCGGCCTGTTCGACGAGTCCTCGTTCGCCAAGATCGAGGTCAGCGGACCCGACGCCGCGATGCTGCTCGAGTGGGCATGCGACAACCGCGTCGCGCGTGGCATCGGCGATGTCACGTACACGCAGGCGCTGAACCGGCACGGCGGCATTGAAGCTGACTTCACCGTCAACCGCGTCGCCGACGACGTCTTCTCCATCGTCACCGGCACGGCGTTCGGGTCGCACGACATGGCCTGGCTGCGCAAGCAGGCCCGCCGTCGCGGCGCGGACGTCCGTATCGACGACGTGACCGGCCGCGACGTCTGCTACGCGCTGTGGGGGCCGCGCTCGCGCGAGATCCTGGCCCGGATGACTCCTGCGGATTTGGGCAACGAGGCATTCCGGTTCATGACCGCGCAGCAGATCACCGTTGCGGACGTGCCGGTTCGCGCACTGCGCGTCACGTTCGTCGGCGAACTCGGCTGGGAGCTGTACGCGTCCTCGGAGTACGGCGCCACGCTGTGGCGCAACGTGTGGGAAGCCGGCGAGGACCTCGGGCTGGTCGCGGGTGGCTACCGCGCCATCGACAGCATGCGGCTGGAAAAGGGCTACCGCGTATGGGGTTCTGACATAACCCCGGAGACAACGCCGTACGAGGCCGGGCTCGGTTTCTGCGTCAAGCTCGGCAAGGCAGGAGGCTTCGAGGGACGTGACGCGCTCGTCGCGTCCAAGGAACGCGGACCGGAGCGCCGGCTGTGCGCGATGACGCTGCACGACCCGCACTCGGTGGTGCTCGGTAACGAGCCGGTGCGGGTAGGCGATCGCGTCGCCGGGCGCGTGACATCCGGCGGCTACGGCTACACCGTCGACGCGTCCATTGCGTACGCGTACCTGCCTGTGGCCGACGCCGAGCCCGGCACGGCCGTGAGCGTCGACTTGTTCGGCGACTGGGTCGACGGCGTGGTGGTGGCCGAGCCACTCTTCGATCCGGCGGGGCTGCGCATCCGCGCGTGACAGCCCTACCGAAAAAGACTGCTCGACGTACCATTCCGCTGTGCAGCCCGTGCAGCCTCCCCGAATCGGCCTGACGACCTACCGCGAACACGCGACGTGGGGCGTCTGGAGCGAGCCGGCCGACCTGCTGCCGGCCACCTATGCGGACGCGGTCCAAGCTGCCGGCGGCGGCGCGCTGCTGCTGCCGCCCGGGGCGCACGATCCCGACGCCGCGGCACAATCCGCCCTCGACGGCGTGCACGGCCTGCTGCTCTCCGGCGGCGCTGACCTGGATCCGGCGCGCTACGGCGCGTCTCGAGACGCGAATACCGGCGCCGCGCGCCCCGATCGCGACACGTGGGAGCTGGCGCTGGCCCGGGTGGCTTTGGACCGAGGTCTGCCGCTGCTCGGCGTGTGCCGCGGCATGCAGGTGCTCAACGTCGCGCTCGGCGGGACGCTCGTGCAGCACTTGCCGGACCAGGTCGGCGACGTGCACAGCCCGACCGTCGGCGTGCACGGCCGGCACCGCGTCCGCTTCGCCGACGGCAGCCTGCTCGTCACGCTGCTCGGCACATCCGCTGACGTCGCCACGTACCACCACCAGGCCGTCGAGGCGTTGGGGGCCGGACTCGTGCCGACCGCATGGGCCGACGACGGCGTCATCGAGGCGGCTGAAATGCCCGGCGACGCATGGGTCGTCGCTGTGCAGTGGCATCCCGAGGTGCACGACCGCGATCCGCTGTTCCGCGCGTTCGTCGACGCGTGTGCCGCCTGGCGAGCCGCCGCAGCGGGGAATGACGCCGCTTCCCCGCCGGAATCTGCACTTTTCGGCGATGCAAATGGCGATATCGGCGGGGAAGCGACCGCGCGGCGATCGAGAGCCTCGGTGACCGAGCAGCCCGGTAGCCGGACGACCGAGGCGGCGTCGTGACGGACAATCTCGTGGCCGAGGGAAGCGTCGAGGCGCTGTGGGCGCGTGCAGTGTTCTCGCCCGTCCCGGTCAGGAACGCGTTCGAGGTCACCGTCGAGCGGCTGGCGCAAGGCATCCAGCTTGGCGTCCTGGTCGGCGGTGACCGGTTGCCGCCCGAGCGGGAACTTGCCAACACGCTCGGCGTGAGCCGGGTGACCCTCCGGGAGGCGATCAAGGCGCTGCGCGACGCGGGACTCGTCGAGTCACGCCGCGGCCGGGGCGGCGGCACGTTCGTCGTAGCGCCCAAGACGCGCAGCCCGCGGCGCGCCGAGCAGATCGGCCGGTCGATGCGGCATGTTCTCGACGACGCGCTCGATCTTCGCCGGATCATCGAACCGGGCGCCGCGGCACTCGCCGCGTCGCGCACGCTGACCGCCGCCGACCGTGCGACGCTGCACCGCTGTCTGGCGGACGCGACGCGCTGCTCGCCGGAGACGCGGCGGCTCGCCGATTCGCGGCTGCACATGGCGATCGCCGCCGCGGGCGGCAGCGCGTCGGTGACCGCGGCGGTCGCCGACGTGCAGTTACGCATGGACGAGTTGCTGCGCGCGATCCCGGTCATCCCGGCGAATATCGCGCACTCCGACCGCCAGCACGCGGCGATAGTGGACGCGATCCTGGCCGGTCAGGTCGAGCGGGCCCGCGTCGAGATGGAAGAACACGTCGACGGAACGGCCGCCCTGCTTCGGGGTTTCCTGAGCTGAGTCGCCGGGCGCCTTCCCGAGGACTCCTCGGAGAAGGTACGGTCGGCGGACCTTCCAACGAGAGGTGACAAGCATGCCGAAACCTGCACTGAGCGTCGACGAGCTCAGGGCCGGCGTCTCGGCCGGCACGATCGACACCGTCATCCTCGCCATAACCGACATGCAGGGACGGTTGCAGGGCAAGCGGTTCGCCGCTGAGCACTTCGTCCAGGACGTGCTCGCGCACGGCACCGAGGGATGCAACTACCTGCTCGCCGTCGACGTGGAGATGAACACGGTCGGCGGGTACGCGATGTCCAGCTGGGACACGGGATACGGCGACTTCGTCATGGCACCCGACCTGTCCACACTTCGCCGCACGACATGGCACCCGGGCACCGCCCTGGTCCTCGCCGACGTCGAGTGGGAGGACGGCACGGCCGTCGCACCGTCTCCGCGGCAGGTGCTGAAGCGGCAGGTCGATCGCCTCGGCGAGCACGGCTGGACCGCGTTCGTCGGCACGGAACTGGAGTTCATGCTCTTCGACGAGACCTACGAGTCGGCGTCGGCGAAGCGTTACGCCGGACTCTCCCCGGCCAACCAGTACAACGGCGACTACTCGATTCTCGGGACGTCACGGGTCGAGCCGATCCTGCGGGCGATCCGGCACGGTATGCGTGACGCCGGCCTGAATGTCGAGTCGGCAAAGGGCGAATGCAACTTCGGCCAGCACGAGATCGCGTTCAAGTACGACGATGCCATCACGACGTGCGACAACCACTCGGTGTACAAGACCGGCGCGAAGGAGATCGCCGCGCAGCAGGGTGCCGCGCTGACGTTCATGGCCAAG
>DASXRA010000190.1:0-12402 GCA_036506855.1 Jatrophihabitantaceae bacterium | reverse complement strand
CCGGGCGCGGCATCGGCCCGACGTATGCGGACAAGATGGCGCGTGTCGGCATCCGCATCCAGGATCTCTTCGACGCGGACGTGCTGCGCGAGAAGGTCACCGGCGCGCTGAACTTCAAGAACCAGGTACTCGTCAAGGTCTACAACCGTCGCGGCTTCGACGTCGATGCGGTCGTGGACGAGCTGCTCGGATATGCCGGCCGGCTGCGCCCGATGGTGGCCGACACAGCCCTGCTGCTCAGCAGGATGCTCGACGAGGGGCGTACCGTCGTTCTCGAAGCCGGGCAGGCCACGCAGCTCGACGTCGACCACGGCACGTACCCGTTCGTCACCTCGTCGAATGCCACGGCCGGCGGAGCGTGCACTGGCAGCGGCATCCCACCGACTCGCATCACCGGCGTGATCGCGATTGTCAAGGCGTATACGACCCGGGTGGGCGAGGGGCCGTTCCCGACCGAATTGCTCGACGTCAAGGGAGATCGCCTGCGCGAGGCAGGCGCCGAATTCGGCACGACCACCGGACGTCCGCGGCGCTGCGGCTGGTTCGACGCGGTGATCGCCCGGTACGCGGCCCGGATCAACGGCGTCACAGACTTCGTGCTGACCAAGCTGGACGTACTCACCGGTATGGAAGAGGTGCCGGTATGCGTCGCCTACGAGGTGGACGGCGTCCGGCAGGACGAAATGCCCATGACGCAAAGCGAATTCGCGAAGGCCGTGCCCGTCTACGAGACGTTCCCGGGCTGGGCCGAGGACATCTCCCGGGCGCGCAAGATCGACGACCTGCCGCGTAACGCCCGCGACTACGTTGCCGCGCTCGAAGAGATGATCGGTGCGCCGATCTCCGCGATCGGCGTAGGCCCCGGACGTGACGAGACGATCACGGTGCGCGACTTGCTTCGCTGAGCGCGGCACACTGACCACATGCGCGCAGCCCCTGCCGTGATCGCGGCGGTCCTGGTCACCGTGTCCTGCACATCCGGCGGCGGGCGGCCGAGCCCGGTGGCGACCGAGCCGCCGAGCACGCCGGCCACCAGCGCGTCCTCGGCCACTGGTGGTTCACCGAGTACGAGCGCGCTGCCTGGCGAAGTGGCGACGCCTCCGGCCGACTGGCCCACCTACCACGGCGACAACCAGCGCACCGGAGTGGCGAGCACGCTGCTGCCCGTGCACTCGGCGCTGCATCGTATCTGGTCGGTGCAGCTCGACGGTGCGGTGTACGCGTCGCCGATTGTCGTCAACGGCTACAACATCGTCGTCACCGAGAACAACACCGTCTACCGGATCTACGCCAACAAGGTCCTCTGGAAGAAGCACCTCGGACCGCCCGTGCCCCGCTCGAGCCTGCCGTGCGGCAACATCGATCCGCTCGGCATCACCAGCACTCCCGCGTTCGACAAGACGAAGTCGACGGTCATCGTGGTTGCCGAGCTGGCCAATCCGATCCGCCATGAGGCATTCGGGCTGGATCCGGTGACGGGCGCGCAGCGGTGGTCGCGCAACGTCGACGTGCCGAGCAACGTCGAGGGCATCGAGCCGAGAGCCATGCAGCAACGCGGCGCGCTGCTCGTGTCGGGGCGCCGCGTGTACATCCCGTACGGCGGTCTCGACGGCGACTGTGCCGCTTATCGCGGCAGCGTGGTCGGCGTCAACCTCGACAACGTGCGCGCGCCGCTGTCGCACTTCACCGTCCCGACCGCGCGCGAAGGCGGCATCTGGGCGACGCCCGGCCCGGTGGAGAACCCCGGCGGCGGCATCCTCGTGGCGGTCGGCAACGGGGCGTCCGGCGCGGAGGACCCGAACGGGCCGTACGACCACAGCGACTCCGTGCTCAAGCTCGTCGCGGATCAAATCGCGGATTCGTTCTCGCCGAGCACCTGGCGTGAGGACAACAGGGTCGATGCAGACCTGGGGTCGCAGGGCCCGGCGATCGTGGGCGGTTGGGTCTTCATCGCCGGCAAGTCCGGGACGGCGTACGTGCTGCGGCGCTCGGCGCTGGGCGGCATCGGCGGGCAAGTGTCGCAGGGGTCGCTGTGCGCCTCGTTCGGCGGCACCGCAGTGCTGGGCTCGGTCGTCTACGTGCCGTGCACCGACGGACTGCGCGCGGTACGCATCAACAACACCGGCACGATGAGCGTGTTGTGGCACGCGCCGCCGGGCGTCACCGGCTCGCCCGTCATCGGCGGCGGACGGTTGTGGGCGCTCGACACCGGCGCGGGCGTGCTGCACATGGTCGACCCCGCCACCGGAGCCGACCGCGGGTCGGTCAGCGTTGGGGCGGTGACCCGGTTCGCGACGCCGGCGCTCTGGAAGAACGCCGTCTTCGTCGGCACTGTGACCGGGGTGGTTGCGTTCAACTGGACGTAGGTCCTTGACGTGCGTTGGCTAAGGCTATTAGCCTTAGCCATATGACAAGCATCCTGCACCGTCCTGGCGGCGGCCGCATCTCGTACAAGCTCACCGGCGATGACGCTGCGCCGCTCGTGATCCTCGGTCACGGCATGGCCGACTCGAGCGCCACGTTCCGGTTCCTCGCGCCACGGCTGGCCGATGCCGGCTACCGCGTGGCGAACGTCGACCTGCGCGGGCACGGTGAGTCGAGCGTCGGCTGGCCCGACTACACCACGACGGCGATCGCGTCGGACTACCTCGCGCTGATCGACGAGCTCGGCGGCGCCCCGGCGGCGATCGTCGGAAATTCGTACAGCGCAGGGGCCGCCGTCATCGCGGCACACCAGCGTCCGTCCGCGATCGAGGCCCTGGTGCTGACCGGAGCGGCCGTCCGTACGCCGAAGCCGACGAATCTGCTGATGCGCGTGACTCAGACGCTGGTGACGCGCGGGCCGCTCGGGCTGCCGCTGTGGCTCGGCTGGTACGACAAGAAGCTGTGGCCGAAGGGCAAGCCCGCTGACTATGCCGAGCAGTACGCCGCGCTCAAGGCCAACCTCGGCCAGAAGGGACGCATGGCCGCGGCGCAGGCGATGATGCGCGCCGGGCACGACCGGTCGGCGGCAGTCATCGGCGAGGTCACGACGCCCGCGCTCGTCGTCATGGGCAGCGCCGACCCGGACTTCCCGGATCCGATACAGGAAGCCGACTGGCTCGCGAGCTCGCTCGGCGGACCCGTCGAGAAGCTGATCGTCGAGGGCGTCGGCCATTACCCGCAGGCCGAGGACGTCGACGCAGTCGCTCCCGCGGTGATCTCGTTCCTCGCCAAGACGTTCCCGGTGCGCTGACGTGCCGCGCCAGGGCCTGACGTCGGCGAAGGTCGTCGCGGCGGCCGCCGAGATGGCCGACCGCGACGGGCTGCACGCGATGTCGTTGGCCGCGCTCGCTGACGCGCTGGGCGTGCGGGTGCCCAGCTTGTACAAGCACGTCGACGGGCTGGACGACCTGCAGCGCCGGCTTGCCGCCGAGGGGATCGCGGGGCTGCTCGCCGTGTTGCAGCGGGCCGTCCGTGGCAAGCACGGCCGGGACGCCCTGCTGGCCGTCGGCGCCGCGTACCGCCGTTACGCCAAGGCGCATCCTGGCCGGTACCAGGTGATGCAGCGGGCCGCGCAGCCCGGCGAGGCCCACGCGGCGGATGCCGAGCAGATCGTCGCCGTGCTGACCGGCGTCATGGGCGACTACGGCCTCGACGGCGTCGAGGCCGTGCGTGCCGTCCGGGCCTTGCGCAGCGCGCTGCACGGTTTTGTCGAACTGGAGCGCGTGGGCGGATTCGGCCTGCCCGCGAGCGTCAATGCCAGCTTCGCCACGATGCTGGCGACGTTCGATCGCGGCCTGCGCCGCTGACCCGGCGGTTTTGGCCGCCCAGCGTCATATAGACACCTGGGCGGCCAAAACCGCGGCGGCCACTAGGCTGCCGAGTCGTGCGCGTGCTCGTCATCGGATCCGGTGGACGCGAGCACGCCCTGTGCCTGGCGCTCGCCGCCGATCCGGCCGTGACCTCGCTCGTGTGCGCGCCGGGCAACGCCGGCACGGCGGCCGTCGCCGAGCAGCGCGGCGTCGACCCGAACGACGGTGCCGCCGTCGCCTCGCTAGCCGTGGAGCTCGGCGCCGAGCTCGTCGTGATCGGCCCAGAAGCCCCTCTGGTAGCCGGCGTCGCCGATGCCGTCCGCGCCGCAGGCATCGACTGCTTCGGCCCGTCGGCGGCGGCCGCCCGCCTTGAAGGCAGCAAGACGTTCGCGAAGGAGGTGATGGCCGCCGCGGGAATCCCGACCGCAGCATCCCGAAGCTGCACCACTCCGGACGAGGTTGCCGCCGCCCTAGACGAGTTCGGCCCGCCGTACGTCGTGAAGGACGACGCGTTGGCCGCAGGCAAGGGCGTCGTCGTAACGTCGGACCGGGCGGCGGCGCTCGCGCACGCGAAGGGCTGCGAGCGGGTCGTCGTCGAGGAGTTCCTGGACGGCCCCGAGGCATCGCTGTTCTGCGTCACGGACGGCGTCACCGTCGTCCCACTCGTGCCGGCGCAGGACTTCAAGCGCATCGGCGACGGCGACACCGGCCCGAACACCGGCGGCATGGGCGCCTACGCACCGCTGCCCTGGCTTGCGGACGCGACGGTGCGCGAGATCGTCGCCACGATCGCCCAGCCGGCGGTCGACGAGATGCGCCGCCGCGGCACGCCGTTCGCCGGATTGCTGTACATCGGGCTGGCGCTGACCACGAAAGGGCCGTGCGTAGTCGAGTTCAACGCCCGGTTCGGTGACCCCGAGACGCAGGTCGTGCTCGCCTTGCTGGACAGCCCGCTCGGCGGCTTGCTGCGCGCCGCCGCCACCGGCACGCTCGCACGGCATCCATCGCTTGCCTGGCGCACCGGCTATGCCGTAACGGTGGTTATTGCCGCAGAAGGCTACCCGGGCACGCCCCGAACGGGCGACCACATCACCGGCGCCGATCAGCCGGGCGTCGTCCACGCGGGCACGAGACGGCGTGACGACGGCCTGATCGTGTCGTCCGGCGGCCGCGTCGTCGCAGCGACCGCCACCGGCGCGACGCTGGCCGAGGCCCGCGAGCGCGCCTACGCGCTCGTCGCGACGATCGGACTGCCGGGCGGCCAGCATCGGACCGACATCGCGCTGCGCGCTCTCGACGCTTAGTTGCGCGGGTGACGTGTCGGGGCGCACCGTTATGTCGTGTCCGACTGGGTCGACTTCGTCGAGGTTCTGCCGGACGCCACCACGCCACGACTCGACTACGAGCAGCTGACCTGGCAACCCGCGGAGCGACGGCGCCCGGCCTGGCTGCCACGCGCGGCGAGCCGACGCGGCTGGTATGCAGCCGCGGCCGTCATGCTGCTCGGTTGTCTGCTCGCGGCCGACGGCGCGGTGCGCGATGCCGTCCGTCCGCGCCCGCCGGCGCCGGCGGCGGCCGCGGCATACCTGGATGCCATCGGCGACCGGTGCCCGGCCAGGGTCCAGTGCACGCATCAGGGCCGCGCCCGCCAGGACATGTGGGGCGCCTACGACCAGTCGTTCCCGGGCACGAGCCTGACCGGCAGCGACATCTGGTACGAGCCGGGCAGCGGGGTCGTCTTCTACCAGCAGTTGGAGGCGAGGAGCGTGCCCGACGGCGCGATCCGGATCACTCTGTCCGAGCAGCGCCTCGACGGCGAGCCGGCCGTGTCGTTCGGGCCGACCTTCGACATCATGCCGAGGCACGGCACGCCGCCCCAGCGGCGACGCACCGCGCTCGTAACCGCCCGGCGCGGATCCTGGTTGATCAGCGCGGTCGTGTCCGGCCCCTGGGAACGCTCCTTGCCGGTCGCCGACGCGCTGCACTGGGCGGCGATCGCCCCGTTGCCGGACTGATCGGGAACAATGGCCCTCGTGGCCAAGCCCGCGATCCCTGACGTCCTGGCGGCGCGATACGCGTCGACGCCGATGGCCACGATCTGGTCGCCCGAACGCAAGATCGTGCTCGAGCGCGAACTGTGGATCGCCGTCTTGCGCGGGCAGCGCGACCTCGGCGTCGACGTGCCGAATGGCGCCGTCGAGGCGTACGAGCGCGTCATCGACGCCGTTGACCTTGACTCGATCGCCGCCCGCGAGCGGGTCACCCGGCACGACGTCAAGGCGCGCATCGAGGAGTTCGCCGCGCTTGCCGGCCACGAGCAGATCCACAAGGGCATGACCAGCCGCGACCTGACCGAGAACGTCGAGCAGCTGCAGGTGCGCAGGTCGCTGCTCTTGATCCGGACGAAGGTGCTTGCCGTGCTCGCCCGGGTGTCCCGCCGCGCGGTGGAGTTCGAGTCGATGGCACTGGCCGGTCGCACGCACAACGTCGCCGCGCAGGTCACCACGCTGGGCAAGCGCTTCGCCACGGTCGCCGACGAGCTGCTCGTCGCGCTCGACCGCCTCGACGCGCTGCTCGACCGTTACCCGCTGCGGGGCATGAAGGGACCGGTCGGCACGTCGCAGGACATGCTCGACCTCCTCGGCGGCGACTCGGCCCGGCTCGACGAGCTCGAGCAAAGGGTGGCCGCTCACCTAGGGTTCGAGCACGTCCTGACCAGCGTCGGGCAGGTGTACCCGCGCTCGCTCGACTACGACGTGCTGACCTGCCTGGTACAGCTCGCGGCGGCGCCGTCCTCGCTGGCCAAGACGATCCGCTTGATGGCCGGGCACGAACTCGTCACCGAGGGCTTCCGTCCGGGACAGGTCGGCTCGTCGGCCATGCCGCACAAGATGAACACGCGCTCGGCAGAGCGGATCAACGGCTTCGCGGTGATCCTGCGCGGGTTTGCCGCGATGTCGGGCGAGCTGGCCGGCGACGAATGGAACGAGGGCGACGTCTCCTGCTCGGTCGTGCGCCGGGTCGCGCTGCCCGGTGCGTTCTTCGCCCTGGACGGCCTGCTCGAGACGTCCATGACCGTGCTCGACGACTTCGGCGCCTACCCGGCCGTGATCGCCCGCGAGCTCGATCGCTACCTGCCCTTCCTGGCGACGACCCGCGTGCTGATCGCGGCCGTCCGGGCCGGCGTGGGCCGCGAGACCGCGCACGAGGTGATCCGGGAGCACGCCGTGGCCGTCGCGCTGGAGATGCGCGAGAAGGGCACGGACGGCAACGACCTGCTCGCCCGCCTGGCCGCCGACTCGCGGCTGGGGCTGTCGATTGCCGACCTCGACGCCGTGCTCGCCGAACCGCTGTCGTTCACCGGAGTGGCGCGGGCGCAGGTGGCACGGGTGGTCGCGGCAGTCGATGCGCGGATGACCCCCGAGGCCGCGGCCTACCAGCCCGAGCCAATCCTCTGATCAAGCTGAATGGCTAAGCTGGCGCCGCCGAGCTAGCAGAGGAGTTGCCGTGGCCCGCGTGGTCGTCGACGTCGTGCTCAAGCCTGAGATCCTGGATCCGCAGGGTCAGGCCATTCTCGGCGCGCTCGGCCGGCTGGGCATCGACGGCGTCAAGTCTGTGCGCCAGGGCAAGCATTTCGAGCTCGACATCGACGACGGCGTCGACGACGAGGCGATCACCAAGCTGGCCGACACGCTGCTGGCCAATCCGGTCATCGAGGACTTCGCCATCCGTCGCTGACCCGGGCACGGCCCGCCGACGCGCAGGTTGCGGTTCCTCGCCGGTAACCTTGCACCGTGCCCACCCGCGTCGGAGTCGTGACCTTTCCGGGCAGCCTCGATGATCGGGACGCGGCGCGCGCGGTGCGCATCACCGGCGGCGAGGCAGTGTCGCTGTGGCACGCCGATCCGTCCCTGCATGACGTCGACGCGGTGATCCTGCCGGGCGGGTTCTCCTACGGCGACTACCTGCGCGCGGGCGCGATCGCCCGGTTCGCACCGGTCATGGAATCGATCATCGAGAGCGCTCGCGACGGCATGCCGGTGCTCGGCATCTGCAACGGGTTCCAGGTGCTGTGCGAGTCGCACCTGCTGCCGGGTGCGCTGGTCCGCAACGACCACCGCAAGTTCGTCTGCCGCGATCAGCACCTGCTCGTCGAGAACGCCGGCACCACGTGGACCAATCAGTACCGCGAGGGCCAGGAGATCACCATCCCGATCAAGAACGGCGAGGGCGGCTACGTTGCCGACCGCGACGTCCTGGACGAGCTCGAAGCGAACGGCCGGGTCGTCGTGCGCTACCTAGGCGGCAACCCGAACGGCAGCCAGCGAGAGATCGCGGGTATCGCCAACGAGGCGGGCAATGTCGTCGGGCTGATGCCGCATCCCGAGCACGCGGTCGAGGCGCTCACCGGCCCGGGCACGGACGGCATCGGCTTCTTCACCTCGCTACTGGGCGTGCGAGAACCGGCATGACCGTCGACACCGTCAAGGCGGCGCGCAAGTCGTCCAAGCTGGAACAGCCCTATGCCGAGCTGGGCCTCAAGGACGACGAGTACAAGCGCATCCGCGACATCCTCGGCCGCCGTCCGACGAGCGCCGAGCTGACGATGTACTCGGTCATGTGGAGCGAGCATTGCTCGTACAAGTCGTCCAAGGTCCACTTGCGACAGTTCTCCGAGAAGGCGCCGAAGACCGACGCCCTGCTCGTCGGCATCGGCGAGAACGCCGGCGTCGTCGAGGCGGGCGACGGCTGGGCGGTCACGTTCAAGATCGAGTCGCACAACCACCCGTCCTATGTTGAGCCGTACCAGGGCGCGGCCACCGGCGTCGGCGGGATCGTCCGCGACATCCTGACGATGGGCGCTCGCCCGGTCGCGGTCATGGACTCGCTCCGGTTCGGCCGCGCCGACGCCCCCGACACGGCACGCCTGCTGCCCGGCGTCGTGGCCGGCGTCGGCGGTTACGGCAACTGCCTCGGCCTGCCGAACATCGGCGGTGAGACGTCCTTCGACGAGTCCTACGCGGGCAACCCGCTCGTCAACGCGCTGTGCGTCGGCGTGATGCGTGCGGACGGGATCAAGCTCGCGTCCGCGAAGGGCAAGGGCAACAAGGTCATCCTGTTCGGTGCCAAGACCGGCCGGGACGGCATCGGCGGCGTCTCCGTGCTCGCCAGCGCGACGTTCACCGAATCCGACGCGAAGCGGCCCTCGGTTCAGGTTGGCGATCCGTTCGCCGAGAAGGTGCTCATCGAGTGTTGCCTGGAGATCTTCGCGGCCGATGTGGTCACTGGCATCCAGGATCTCGGCGGCGCCGGGCTGTCGTGCGCGACGACCGAGCTCGCCAGCGCCGGCGACGGTGGCATGCGCGTCGACCTCGACCTGGTCCCGCTGCGCGAAGCCTCGATGGCGCCGGAGGAAATCCTCGCGTCCGAGTCGCAGGAACGCATGTGCGCGATCGTCGACCCTGAACGCGTCGACGAATTCCTGGCCGTCTGCCGCAAGTGGGACGTCCTCGCCACCGTCATCGGCGAGGTCACCGACACCGGCCGGGTGCAGGTCTTCTGGCACGGCGAGCGCATCGTCGACGTACCCCCGCGTACGGTCGCACACGACGGCCCGGTCTACGAACGCCCGATCGAAAAGCCTGCCGACCAGGACGCCCTGGTCGAGGACGACGGCAAGGAGTTGTCCCGTCCGAAGAGCGGTGACGAGCTTCGGGCGGCGCTGCTGGAGCTGATCGCGTCCCCGAACGTCGCCGACAAGTCGTGGGTAACCGACCAGTACGACCGCTACGTGCTGGGGAACACGGTGCTGGCTCAACCCGCGGACGCCGGCATGATCCGCCTCAACGAGTCGACGAACCGTGGCATCGCCGTGGCAACGGACGGCAACGGCCGATACACCCGGCTCGATCCATACGCCGGCGCACGGTTGGCGCTGGCCGAGGCATACCGCAACGTCGCCGCAACCGGCGCGCGCCCGCTGGCAGTCACGAACTGCCTCAACTTCGGTTCGCCGGAAGACCCGGGCGTCATGTGGCAGTTCAGCGAGGCAGTGCGTGGGCTCGCCGACGGATGCCAGCAGCTCGGCATCCCGGTCACCGGAGGCAACGTCAGCTTCTACAACCAGACCGGCCAGACGGCGATCCTGCCCACGCCCGTCATCGGCGTGCTGGGCATCATCGACGACGTCACGCGCCGCACTCCGCATGCGTTCCACACCGACGGCGCGCAGATCTACCTGCTCGGCGACACCCTTGACGAGTTCGGCGGGTCGGAGTGGATGTCCGTCGCGCACGGCTTCCTCGGCGGCAGGCCGCCGGCCGTCGATCTGGAACGCGAACGGCTGCTGGCCGACGTCCTGATCGACTCCGCACGCGACGGGCTGGTCGACTCGGCGCACGATCTGGCCGAGGCGGGCCTCGCCGCCACACTGGTCGAGGCCTGCCTGCACCGCAACGTCGGCGCGCGCGTCGTCGTGCCCGAGGGCGTCGACCCGTTCGTCTTCCTGTTCGCCGAGTCGGCCGGACGGGCGATCGTCACGGTCCCGCGCGGCGACGAGGGCCGGTTCACCGACATGTGCGCCGACCGCGGACTGCCGTTCGCGCGGATCGGCGTGGTCGATGTGCTGAGCACGGACCTCGAGGTGCAGGAACAGTTCACCGTCTCGCTGGCCGACCTGCGTTCGGCGTGGTCCGAGCCGTTGCCGGCGCTGTTTGGCTGATGCGACTCGGTACTTTCCGGGCATTAGGATGCCCACCACATTGCGTCCAATTGACTGCCTGTTGGGGATAGCTCGTGAGCGAGCCGCCGTACGACGAGGACTGGCCGACGCAGCCCGGCCGGGGCAAGCCGCCACAGCAGCAGGCGCCCACGCGGTCGGGCAGGCACAGCCAGCCTGACTGGATCCAGCCCGAGCGGAGCCACGCGCTGAGCCAGGCAGGCGCCGGCCAGCAACCGGCGAGCCAGCCGGGAAGGCACAGCCAGCCGCTTCTGTCCGACGAGACGCAGCCGCTGCCGCTCTACCGGCAGTCACCCGTCGCTGAGCAGTGGGCTGCCCCGCCGGTTCAACCGCCACGATTCGAGCTGCCGCCGCCGCAGTTCGCACCCTGTGGGTTGTGGGGGCCGCCGCCCGGTCCGCCCGCGTCTCAACCGTCTCAGCCGTCTCAACGGAACACGAACCGGGCCACGGTGGTCGCCCTGGCGATCCTCGGCGTCCTCGTGGTGGGTGGCGTAACGATCGGTCTCGTCGTGTCGAGCGGTGGCACGAAGAAGCACGATTCGCACCAGCTCGCGCCCTCGTACGGCCCAGGCGGAGCGAGCACGCACGACTTCCCGAGCGCGGAGCCGAGCGGCCTGCGCACAGACGTCGCGTCCGGCACCGGTGTGGTGACCGCCGAGCAGGCGCAGATCGCGCAGAACGCCGAGGACGTGCTGCACGCCATCGCGACGGACAACGCCGCGAAGTTCTGCCCGCTGATCGATCCGGTCGATCTGCAGAAGCTGCTCACGGAGAAGTCGCTGGCGAGCTGCAACGAGATCAAGTTGAAGTCGACGGCGGACAGCCCGCTCTATCAGTCATTCGCCGTCGAGAACCCGGCGGCCATCACCGTCAGCGGCGACACTGCGCACATTCCCGCTGTGGCGATCGTGCCGACGTCTTTCGGCGCGGTGGACATGCGCAAGGACTCCGACGGCAACTGGAAGTTCCGCTTCTACTCGACCTGACAGGTGAATCCTCGGATGGAGCCGTTGGCGGCCCTGGCCGACGCGATGCGCGACCAGGTCGCGGCCATCGCCGGCTGGCTCGACGGCGTGCCCGACGCGCAGTTCGCGCTGCCGTCGATCCTGTCCGGATGGGACGTCCGCACTCTCGTCGGTCATATCCGCATGGTGGTCGACGGCGCGACAGAACGGCTCGGCACTCGCGCCGAGGCACCGGCGACGCCCGTTGCGGAGTACGTCAAGCGGTACCGGCGCGACGCCGACGACATCGTGCGCCGCACGCTCGACGCGACCGGCGAGAGCTCGCCCGCCGACCTGCGCGCCGCGCTGCGAGGCGCCACCGACCTGGTCGAGGCCGTGGCCGGGATCGCCGCCTCGACGGTGCTGCTCGGGGCACGCGGGCCGATCCGCGCCGACGACTGGTTGGCGACCCGCGTCGTCGACCTCGTCGTGCATGCCGACGACCTGTCTCGCTCGCTGCCATCTGCGCCGCCGGTTCCGCTCGTGCGCGCCGCGCTGGCGGTCGCGACGCGCACGCTCGCCGAGATCATGGCGACGCAGGCGCCCGGACGCTCGGTCGAGCTGCGCGTACCGCCGTTCATCGCCGTGCAGGCGATCGCCGGCCCGCGCCACACGCGCGGTACGCCGCCGAGCGTCGTCGAGACCGATCCGCTCACCTGGATCCGGCTGGCCACCGGACGCGTCGCCTGGGCGGACGCACCGGTGAGCGCCAGCGGCCTGCGTGCCGACCTCGCGCCGTACCTGCCGCTGATGAGCTGACGCTCAGTAGTCGTCGTCCGGGCCGGCTCGGTCGACGTCCTCGTCATGCCGAATGCCGAGGAAGACGGCCGCGACGAACGTCGCGATGAGAACCAGGGACACGACC
>DASXRA010000189.1:0-2038 GCA_036506855.1 Jatrophihabitantaceae bacterium | reverse complement strand
CATACAGCGCGCGGCCGGACCGTACCGCCGTGTCGAGCGCGCCCATCGTCTCCTCGAGCGGGGTGTCCGGGTCGAAGCGGTGGGAGTAGAAGACGTCGACGTAGTCGAGCCCCATCCGCGAGAGCGACTGGTCGAGGCTGGCCAGTAAGTACTTGCGCGAGCCTCATTCGCCGTACGGGCCGGGCCACATGTCGTAGCCGGCCTTCGTCGAGATGAACAGCTCGTCGCGGTACGGCGCGAGGTCCTGGCGCATGATCCGCCCGAAGTTCGTCTCGGCGCTGCCGTAGGGCGGGCCGTAGGTGTTGGCGAGGTCGAAGTGCGTGACGCCGAGGTCGAACGCCCGGCGCAAGATCGCGCGCTGGGTGTCGATCGGCCGGTCGTTGCCGAAGTTGTGCCACAGGCCCAACGAGATGAGCGGCAACTGGACACCGCTGCGGCCGCAGCGTCGGTAGGTCGTCGACTGGTAGCGGTCGTCCGCGGCAACGTAGGTCACGGACGGTCAGCCTACGAGCCGCGATCAGGCGCGGGGCACTCAGCCGGTCATGGCCGACACCGGGTCGACCTGCAGCGGGCAGCCGCGCAGTTCGAGCGGCATGTCGACGGTCTGCGTCTGACCGGGCGGGGCGATCCGCACGGCGTCGGAGTTCTTGGCGTTGCACGTCGAGAACCCGGTGAGCGTCGTGTCGGCCGCCTTGCCCGGCGCGAGCACGACGACCCGCGCCGCCTTGGCCGACGCCACCGCGGGCTTGCCGAGCACGGTGCCTGCGCGCAGCAGCGTCACCTGCGGTGCGCCCGACATGGCGCACGTCGCGGGTCCGGTGTTGGCGAACGAGATCGACGCGAACTGGCGACCGGCCGCCCCGGATCCGGGCAGGACGTCCACCCGGATGTCGTGTGCCAGGCAGGTCGGCGGCCCAGCCGGTGTCGTGCTGGCCGACGGCGTAGGCGTCAGCGACTCCTCGACGCCAGTGTCGACGTCGGTCGACGGGCTGCTCGACGATGACGGGGCCGACGTCGCCGGCGGCGCGGACGGCGTCGGGCGCGACTGCGTCTTCGACGAGGTGCAGCCGGCCGCAAGAGCGAGCGGCAGTGCAACGATCAGCCAGGCGGAGCGGCGCATCAGTTGATTCGCAGGTCGGTCGAGTACGGCAGGCTGCCCTGCGAGGTCCGGGCATCGGACCGGATCGCGCTCCACAGGGTGTTCCACGCGGTGTGCCCGCCCATGCTGCCGCAGCTACCGGCCTGCTGGCAGGCCGTCAATTCGGTCAATGGGCCGCCGAACTTCACTCGCGGATGCTTGTTGACCACGCCGGTCAGCGAGATGTACTTCCACTGCTGGGCCATGGTGTGGTTGTAGATCTGCGGCAGGCTCACGATGCGGCTCGGAGATGCACCGCCGCTGAGGTAGTACATGTCCGCGGCCGTCCAACCGTTGTTGCAGCGCCCGCGGACCGTCGTCCAGTTGCAGCCGTCCGCCGATCCGTTGAAGACGAACTTGCGGGACGTGGCGTGCAGGTAGCCGCTGAGCCACGCGCGTGAATGCGCGGCGTCGGCTCGGAATCCGGGCTCGATGTCGTTCGCTCCGGCGATGCTCATCCCCGAACGCCCCGCGGCGTGCGCGGCTACCGGGTTGACGACCTGGTGCGCCCAGATGGCGCCCGTCGAGGAGTTCACGGTCATGTCGTTGTTGGCGCCGATCGCGATCGTGACCGGGGCGCGCAGTCGCTGCCTGCTGCGGTATCCGTCGGTGTAGGCATTGAGCGCCTTGACCAGCGCGGCGTTGCTCACGAATCGCGACGTCGCCGACAGCACGACTCCCCAGTTGCCGCCGTAGTTGCCCTGGCCGCCGATGTCGAGCAGGACGAGGTAGCGGTGGCCGGCCGGGTTGTGCGAGGCGTCGCTGGCACCCTCGGCGCGCATCTTCGTGATGTCGCTGCTGGTGCCGTTGATGTTGCGGATGTAGCGGCACGTCGCGATCGGTGCGGGCGTGGTCTGCGGCGGCGGTCCCTTCGGCGTCGTGATCGTGTTCGATCGACCG
>DASXRA010000188.1:0-1848 GCA_036506855.1 Jatrophihabitantaceae bacterium | reverse complement strand
GCGCCGCTCCAGCGCCGGCCGGAGGAGAACGGAACGACGCTGCTCGCGGTCCAGCCCTGCGGCAGCGGCACCGAGGCACCGACCGCGCGCAGGCTGGCGTTGGGACTCGGGTCGGCGGCGGCCAGCGCACCGAGCGCCGCGTCCCGCTCACTCGACTCGAGTTCCGGGTCGACGGCTTCGATCGTGACGACGCGCATGTGCTGGCCGTCGGTGAGTGTCCCCGTCTTGTCCAGGCACACCACGTCGACCCGCGCGAGTGTCTCCACCGCGAACAGCTGCTGCACGAGAACCTGTCGCCGCCCGAGGCGTATGACGGCGAGCGCGAACGCGATGCTCACGAGCAGCACGAGGCCTTCGGGCACCATGCCGACGACCGCGGCGACCGAAATGCGGATGGACTCGGCGGTGCCATGACTGTGCACTTGGGTCAGGGCGAGGATGACCGCGACCGGGATCAGTGCCCAGGTCACCCAGCGCAGGAAGGTGTTCACGCCGTCGCGCAGCTCCGAGGGCGGCGTGGTGAACTGACGTGCCTCGCTTGCCAGAGCATTCGCATAGGCCGCGGGTCCGACCCGGTTGGCCCGGTAACGCAGCATGCCCGCGACGACCGACGAACCCGACAACACCTCGTCACCGCGGCCCTTGCGCACAGGGTCGGCCTCGCCGGTCAGCAACGACTCGTCGGTCTCGGCGCCGTCTACCGTCAGCACGACACCGTCCGCGAGCACCTGATCGCCTGTCCTCGCCTCCACGACATCGTCCAGGACCACCTGATCGACCGGTACGTCGACCGGCCGGCCTTCCCGCAGCACCCGGGCCGAGCTCGCAGTGAGAACCTGCAGGCGATCAAGCGTCCGCTTGGCCCGCATCTCCGCGACGATCCCCACCGCGCTGTTCGCAATCACGACAAGGCCGAAGAGCGCGTCCTGGACCGGCCCGACGACCAGAACGAGAACGCAGAGCGCGCTGAGGAGCGCGTTGAAGCGGGTCAGCACGTTCGCGCGCACGATCGACCAGGCCGATCGGCTGGTCGGCTGAACCGTCCGATTGTCACGGCCATCTGCGAGCCGCTGCCGAACCTGCTGCTGATCCAGACCGCACTCGTCGAACAGCTCGCCTGCCACCGCCGCGCCCGCGACCCCCTCCGGTCGCGAGGCTGGTCGACTCACCGAGTGCCGCCCGGGCACGCCGGCGGTGAACAGCTCCTGGTCGGTCACGCGCGTTCCCTCCGACCGTCGGCCTCCGCGTCGTTCGGCCACAGCGTCGCGTCTTGTGGTGTCAGGGGATCGGCGCCGCGCGACCGGGATCGTCGGTCGCGGGTGAGTTCGAAGGCTTCCGGGATGGTCAGTGCGAGACCCGCACCGATGAGGGAGCCACCCACAACGTCGGAGAGCCAGTGTGCCGACAGATACGTGCGACTCAGTGCCACTGCGGCGGCCACGATCACGGCGGCGATCATCCACCGCAGTCGTCGTCTGCCGGTGGTTATCGCCATGACGATTCCGATGGCGGTCACGGCGGACGCAATGGCATGGCCGGACGGATAGGACGAGGCAGAGGTGGCGATGAGCGACCCGGGTGGTCGAGGTCGGTCGATGAGGCTCTTGATCGAGCCGATGCACAACTCGCTGACCGCGATCGTGAGCGCCCACGCGCTGAGCGCCAGCCAGT
Organism: Jatrophihabitantaceae bacterium; assembly: GCA_036506855.1. Taxonomy (GTDB): domain Bacteria; phylum Actinomycetota; class Actinomycetes; order Mycobacteriales; family Jatrophihabitantaceae; genus DASXRA01. The sequence continues at coordinate 177 of DASXRA010000188.1, read as the reverse complement.
GCCGGCGCAAGACGATCGCGAGCGTGACAGCCACCCGGATCGGCCAGTCGATCGCCGTGCCGAACAGCTTGCTCAACACCTTCGCGAAGGCGACGAGCGGCGGCCACTGACTGTCGATCATCAGCCGGTACCACCAGTCGTCGACTCGTTGCACGACCGAACGTGCGGAGGGTGCGG
>DASXRA010000187.1:0-3046 GCA_036506855.1 Jatrophihabitantaceae bacterium | reverse complement strand
CCCTGACTGCATACAACACGGCCGGGCATCAGGTCGTTTCGACTCGCACCCGCCAGATTGGTGACGAGGTGCACGGCGACGATGACGTAGGCGTAGCTGAGCGGGCAGCTGACCACGACGGCGAGGAATGCGCGGCGGCGCGGCGTGAGCAGCACGCTCATCGCCCGAACCGGTAGCCGACTCGCGGGACGGTGTGCACGATCGGCGGGGCCCCGAGTTTGCGGCGCAAGGTCATCACCGCGACGCGCACGGCGTTGGTGAACGGGTCAGCGTGCTCGTCCCACGCCTTCTCGAGAAGTTCCTCTGCACTCACCACCTGACCGGAGCTGTGCATGAGGACGGAAAGTACCGCGAACTCCTTCGGCGTCAGATCGAGCAGTTCCCCATCCCGAAACGCCCGGTGCCGCGGGATGTCAAGGACGACGCCGAACTGGTCGAGGACCGGAGCCGAGCCGACGGGCGGCCGGCGCGCGAGAGCCTGGATGCGGGCCACCAGCTCGGCAAATGCGAACGGCTTGGTCAGGTAGTCATCCGCGCCCAGCCCCAGGCCGTCCACCCGATCGCGGATGCCGCTCGCCGCGGTCAGGATCAGGATCCGGGTGCCGAGCTGGGCGTCCACGATCCATCGGCAGATGGCGTCGCCGCTGATCCCTGGCATGTCGCGGTCGAGGACGGCGACGTCATAGCGGTTGACGCTGAGCCGCTCCATGGCCGCGTCGCCGTCATAGCAGACGTCGACGGCCATGGCCAGCTTGCGCAAGCCCACAGCGACCGTGTCGGCGAGCAGCCGCTCGTCGTCGACAAGTAGGACACGCAAGCTTCACTGCTCCGAGCGTGACATCGGTATCAATCGTCGCACGATCACCATAAGCGCTACATAAGCAAGTGCGGAACCGCCGCCATATCGGCAGCAGGTCAGCGTATCGGTCGTGACGGAAACGCGGGTCGGAACGCTCACCTTGGATGCGCCCTCGGCGGGTACGGTCACGATCGATTGGGCCGCCGTCGCGGCGAACACTCGGCTCTTGGCCGACCGTGCCCGCGGTGACTTGATGGCGGTGGTGAAGGCAGACGGCTTCGGCCATGGCAGTGTCGAGGTGGCCAGGGTGGCTTTGGCCAACGGCGCGACGCGGCTGGGCGTGACCTGCCTGGCAGAGGCGCTGCCGCTGCGCGGTGCCGGCCTGGTGGCGCCAATTTTGAGTTGGCTCGACGGCCCGGGTGCTCAGTTCTCCGCTGCGGTGAACCACGACATCGAGTTGGCCGTGCCGGACCACGCGCATCTTGACGCGATCGCTCGGCAGGCGGCCGGCGTGCGCGTCCATCTGCACCTTGATGTCGGTTTGGCCCGTGACGGCGCGGCGCCGGCGGACTGGTCCGATCTCTGCCGCGCCGCCGGTCGGCTGGAACGCCAGGGCGTGCTGCGGGTGGTCGGTGTCATGGGTCACCTGGCGTGCGCGGATGACCCGGCGCATCCGAGTAACGCCTTGGGCCGTGCGCGGTTCAACTGGGGTGTGCAGATCGCGCGCGCAGGCGGACTTCGGCCGGTACACCGGCACCTGGCGGCGACGGCGGCGACGCTGGTCGATCCGCTCAGCCACCATACGATGAGCCGCGTCGGCGCCGGCCTGGTCGGAATCGACCCGTCCGGCACCACACGCCTGCGGCCGGCGATGACGCTGACGGCGCCGCTGGCCCAGGTACGCCGGGTGTGCGCCGGCACCGGAGTCGGCTACGGCCACACGTGGTCGGCGCCGCACCGGACCACGCTTGGGCTGGTGCCGCTCGGATATGGGGACGGGCTACCACTACTGGCGTCGGGCCGTGCCGAGGTCTTCGTGCGGGGCCGTCGCCGTCCAGTGGTCGGGCGTGTGTCGATGGGCTCACTGGTCGTAGACCTCGGCGACGAGCCCGTCGTGCCGGGCGAGACGGCGACGGTATTTGGTCCTGGCGATCACGGCGAGCCGACGGTCGCCGATTGGGCCCGCTGGGGCCAGACGATCGAACACGAGATCGTCGTCGCCGTGGGGGCCCGCGCGCATCGCACGCCGTCGGCAGCCGGCCGCGTCAGAATCGCAGACATCCGATGACGCGCGTGGTGGTGATCGGAGGCGGCCAAAACGCGGAGCACGAGGTATCACTTGCCTCAGCCGACGGGGTGACGGCGGCGCTGCGCAGCTGCGGCCACGACGTGGTCGCGTTGACCATCGACCAGGACGGGATGTGGCGCGATCAAGACCGGCATGCGATCGGCCTCGACGGTGGCGTACGCGTGATCGGGACCGCCGATGTCGTCGCTCCGATGGTGCACGGCGCGCGCGGCGAGGACGGAACGCTTGCCGCGCTGTGCGACTTAGCCGGCGTCCGGTACGTCGGATCAGGCTTGGGTGCCGGCGCGCTGGCTATGGACAAGTGGGCCACCAAGCTGGTCGCCGAGGCGATCGGTATCGCCACCGCGCCGGGATGTCTTCTCACCAGTGCGACTGCCGCCGCGTACTCCTTCAGCCACGCCGTGGTCGTGAAGCCAGTCGCCTCAGGGTCGAGTCAGGGAGTCAGTCTGGTCAGCGCCGCCGACGCCTTGCCCGCTGCCCTCGCGGCGGCGTTCGACTACGACGATCGCGTGCTGATCGAAGACGTGATCGAAGGCCGTGAGATCGACATCGCGGTACTCGGCCGCCCCGATGGGACCCGACTCGTCGCACCAGCTTTGGAAATCGTCGCAGACGGGATCTTCGACTTCGCGACCAAGTACGGCGGTACCGCCGACTTCCGGGTGCCAACGCGATTGACCGATATGCAACGCGAAAGCCTGGAGCAGGCAGCCATCGGCATGTATGACGCTCTCGGCTGCGCCGGCGTGGCCCGGATCGACTTCTTCTGGTCCGGGCACCAGCCGGTGCTCAACGAGGTCAACACAACGCCCGGCTTCACCCAGGCCTCGCAAGTGCCCAAAATGTTCGCCGCCGCCGGACTGACCTACGCCGAGTTGCTCGACCTGCTCATTCGGGACGCGATCACGGATCGGCGCAACTTGTCCGACTACAGTCGG
>DASXRA010000186.1:0-6229 GCA_036506855.1 Jatrophihabitantaceae bacterium | reverse complement strand
TTCCTCGGTGCGGCTTGTGCCGCGGGTGCGGATCAGGGTCCGGCCGCTGAGCGAGATCCGCCCGCCATCGAGCAGCCGCGAGCACACCGGCCCTCGGGTGAAGTGCGAGAGCGGCGACGTCTGCTGCCACCAGCAGGTCGGGACGAAGTCGTCGAGCGCCCGCTCGCGGATCTCCAGGCGATATTGCAGTTGGCCGTCCTTGTACACGTCGACATCGCCGGCGGCGTCGCTCAGCAGGAACTGCCCGTCCGGGTCGTCCTGCTCGCCGCGATCGTCGAAGCGCAGCGGGTAGACGCCGTGGTTGCCGAATCCGACGTCAGCGAGCCAGCGGGCTGTGTCGCCGGCGGGTTGCACGATCAGCGCCATGTGGTCGAACGGCGGCCCGAGCCGGCCGCCCATATGGACCCGGGCCGCCGCGCGCGTTACGCCGAATCCCAGCGCCTCGAGCAGCAGCCCGAACGCGCCGTTGAGCTCGTAGCAGAAGCCGCCGCGGCGCCTGGTCACGAGCTTGTCGACCAGATCGGCCTCGTCCAGTGAGATCGGCTCGTCCAGGTGGATGCTCAGGTTCTCGAACGGGACGGCGAGCTGGTGCAGTCGATGCAGGTCGCGAAGCGCGTCCGCATCGGCGGCGGCTGGCGGCGTCGCGTCGATGCGGTCGAGGTATGCCGCGGAGGTCGTCTCGTTCATCAGGCTCCCTGCTCGAGATGGCGGCGCAGCCCGCGTTCGCCGTCGCGCATCATGACGGCGTGGTTGAAGCGCAGTGCCGGACGGGCGAGTAGCCCGGCGCGGCGCACTAGCCGCTTGCGCACGACGACGTCCTCGTCGAACACTACGATCGCACTGCCCGCGGCGGCGCTGATCGACCACTGGCTCCACCCTTCCAGATCGCCGGTCTGGTGCGCCCGCAGCACGCGCGCGGCCGGATCCTCGACATCGCGGCGGATCGCGAACACCAGGTCGTAGGGAAGCAGGCTGCGGCAGCGCACCTCGCCGGTCTCGTCGTCGAGCTGCCGGACGCTGCGCACCTGCGGCCACCATGCCGGGTAGCCGGCCACGTCCTGCAACGCCGCGTAGACCTCGTCCGCCGATGCGGCCAGCTGCCATTTGGAGCGGAACACGTAACGGGCGCTCACCTGGTGACCACCGGGGGCTCGGTTGACCAAGGGAAGTCGATCCACAGATCCGTGCGCCGCCACAAGTACTCGCACTTGACGATCGAACGCGACTTCTCGTAGATGACGGCGCACCGGACCTCGGCGACGTGGTCGGCGCAGAAGTCCTTGACCAGGCGCAGGGTCGCGCCGGTGTCGGCGACGTCGTCGGCGATGAGCACGCGTGATCCGGACAGGTCGATCGGCTTGGGCACCGGCGGCAGCACGACGGGCATGGCCAGGCGCTGGTCGACGCCGGTGTAGAACTCGACGTTGATGACGTGCAGGTTCTTCACGTCCAGGGCGTAGCCGAGCGCGCCAGCGGGAAACAGCCCGCCGCGCGCGATGGCCAGGATGATGTCCGGGCGGAAGCCGTCGGCGTCGATCCGGACCGCGAGCTCGCGGCCGGCACGGCCGAAGTCGGCCCAGGTCAGGGTCTCGCGCGCCATCGGGGGAAGCGTGCCAGACGGCACATTTGCGCTGCGAACTCGGCCACAGTTGTTACTGCGTGGTACACCAGACGTGCGACCGTCAGCGGCAGGAGGTGACCATGCCTTATCCGGACGACGGCGAGCGCGACCGGCCGTGGATCATGCGCACCTACGCCGGGCACTCCTCGCCGGTCGAGTCGAACGCGCTGTATCGCCGCAACCTGGCCAAGGGGCAGACCGGCCTGTCGGTGGCCTTCGACCTGCCGACGCAGACCGGCTACGACCCCGACGCCGAGCTGGCACGGGGCGAGGTCGGCAAGGTGGGCGTGCCGGTCGCGCATATCGGCGACGTCCGGGCGCTCTTCGACGGCATTCCGCTCGACCACATGAACACGTCGATGACGATCAACGCGCCGGCGATGTGGCTGTTCGCGCTCTACCTCGCCGTCGCCGAGGAGCAGGGCGCCGACCTGGCGAAGCTCGCCGGCACGACGCAGAACGACATCGTCAAGGAGTACCTGTCCCGCGGGACGTACGTGTTCCCGCCCGGGCCGTCGATGCGGCTGATCACCGACATGATCTCCTACGCCGTCGCGAACGTCCCGAAGTGGAACCCGATCAACGTCTGCAGCTACCACCTGCAAGAAGCCGGGGCGACGCCGGTGCAGGAGGTCGCGTTCGCGATGTGCACGGCGATCGCCGTGCTGGACTCCGTGCGCGACTCGGGACAGGTCCCGGTGGAGAAGTTCGGCGAGGTGGTCGCGCGGATCTCGTTCTTCGTCAACGCCGGCGTGCGATTCGTCGAGGAGATGTGCAAGCTGCGCGCGTTCGCGCGCCTGTGGGACGACGTCACCCGCGAGCGCTACGGAGTGGCCGACGCCAGGGCCAGACGGTTCCGCTACGGCGTCCAGGTCAACTCGCTCGGCCTGACCGAGGCGCAGCCGGAGAACAACGTCTACCGCATCCTGCTGGAGATGCTGGCGGTCACGATGTCGCGCGACGCCCGCGCGCGGGCCGTCCAGCTGCCGGCCTGGAACGAGGCGCTCGGCCTGCCGCGGCCGTGGGATCAGCAGTGGTCGATTCGCATGCAGCAGGTGCTGGCGTTCGAGTCGGACCTGCTCGAGTACGCCGACCTGTTCGAGGGGTCGCGCGTGGTCGAGGCGAAGGTCGCCGAGATCGAGGCGGGCGCGCGTGCCGAGATCGACCGCATCCTGGCGCTCGGCGGCGCGGTGGCGGCCGTCGAGTCCGGCTACCTGAAGTCCGCGCTCGTCTCGTCGCTCGCCCTGCGGCGGCGCCGAATCGAGTCCGGCGAGGACGTCGTCGTCGGCGTGAACAGGTTCACCGAGTCCGAGCCGAACCCGCTGCTCGACGACATCGACCTGGCGATCCAGACGGTCGACCCGGCGGCCGAAGCGGCGGCGATCGAGGCGGTGCGGGCGTGGCGCGCGACGCGCGACCAGGCCGCGGCCGACGAGGCGCTCACCGCGCTGCGGGACGCCGCGAAGACCGACGCGAACCTGATGGAGGCCTCGCTGCGCTGTGCGCGTGCCGGCGTCACGACGGGGGAGTGGGCCGGCGTGCTGCGCGAGGTGTTCGGCGAGTACCGCCCGCCGACCGGCGTCGGCGGCGCGAGCGGCGGCGGTCACGAGGGCGAGCTGTCCGGCGTGCGGGACCGCGTGCGCGCCGTAGGCGAATCGCTCGGCCGGCCGCTGCGGTTCCTGGTCGGCAAGCCGGGCCTCGATGGGCATTCCAACGGCGCGGAGCAGATCGCCGTGCGGGCCCGCGACGCCGGTTTCGAGGTCATCTACTCGGGCATCCGGCTGACGCCTGCGCAGATCGTGGCGGCCGCTGTCGAGGAGGACGTCGACGTCGTCGGCCTCTCCGTGCTGTCCGGCTCGCACCTGTCGGTCGTGCCCGAGGTGGTCGACGGCCTGCGTGCTGCCGGGCTGGACGACGTACCTGTGGTGGTCGGCGGTATCGTCCCCGACGCCGACGCCGAGCGGCTTCGGGCGGCCGGCGTCGCCCGGGTGTTCACGCCGAAGGACTTCGGGATCACCGACGTCCTGGACCAGGTCGTCGACGCAATCGTGGACGCCCGCGGCTAGGACGTGCCGACCTGCTCGTGCCCCCGGAGGGCGGGCAGACGCGCCTTCAGGTCGTCTCGCCCAGGGCGTCGGGATGCGCCTCGGCGTACTGCTTGACCGCAGCCATCGTGCGCACGTTCTCCTTGTCGAAGGCGCGGGTGATCAGTCGTCGGAGGGGCCGCACGAGCGCCGGCATGGTGACGTCGAGCACCAGCCAACGGATGACCTGCGTTCCGCCGTCGTCGGGCTCGAAGGAGTAATGGATGTGCACGTCGACAGTCGTTCTGAGCTGGCTGACGTCGATGGTGTGGTGGAAGTCGAGTGATCCAGGAGGCGAAAAGCCGGTGACCGTGCCCCACCAGTCCTTGCCCGGCTCACCTGGCCTGCCGTCGTGGTAGCGGCTGCCCACCCGGACGGGATACGGCTCGACGTCGGTCGTCTCGGCGAACTGATCCGAACCGGGCAGCCAGCGCCCATAGTTCGGCAGGTCTGACAGCAGCTCGAACAGCGCGCTCGGCGGCGCTGCAACCTTGCAGCTGTAGAACTTGTGCCAGTGAGACGTCGCCATCCGCGCTGCTCCCACGTCCGTATGTAGGGCATGGCTAGCCTCCCACGAAGGCACGGCCCGAAGCGGCGTTCAACGGGTGCTCCGGCTTAGGCGACGCGTCCTGGTCGCGGCGTGGCGAGTTATCCACAGCGGCGTCGAACGCGCGTGCGAATGTCGTCCGGCCTGGCTAGCGTTCCGATATCGGTTGGCCGGGCACGCGGCCCGGTATGGCACGCAGGAGGGGCGATCGCTATGACACCGGAATTGGCTGCCGCTATCGAGCAGGAGGCGGCGCGGGAGGGCATCTCGGTACGTGCCTGGATCGCGAATGCCGCGCAGCACCGCGTGCTGATTCAGCGCGGCGTGCGCGCGATGGACGAGTACCAGCGCGAGTACGGGGCGTTCACCGCCGAGGAGCGGGCCGAGGCGCGTACCTGGCTCGATCGGATCCAGCGCGCAGGGGGTCTGAGTTGACGGCGATCACCTATGACACCGGCGCGCTGCTCGCCGCCGAACGGCACGTCGCGCGGATGCTCGCGCGCCACACGACGTGCCTGGAGGAAGGTATAGCGCCGGTCGTGCCGGTCGGCGTGCTCGCCGAGGCGTGGCGGGGCGGCACGATGCAGGCCGGTCTGGCGTGGCTGCTCGACGGGTGCCAGGTCGAGACGCTCGACGAGCAGCGAGCGCGAGCGGTCGGAGTGCTCGCGGGCGTGTCGTCGATGTTCGACGTCGTCGACGTGTCGGTCGTCGAGGCGGCCATCCGCCATCGCGCCGTCATCGTGACCTCGAACCACGCAGGCATCGAGCAGATCGTCCGAGCGGCCGGGGTCGAGCTAGGCGTGGAGCAGGTATGAGCGACTCACGACGCGATTCGACTCTTGACCGGCGTGCCGGCCTGCACCGTCCGGCTGACCGTGCAGAGCCGGTCGTGCGACTGCGCCACCGCTCGGGGCAGCACGGCGCGAGCCTCGTCGCCGGCCTCGCCGTCGGGGAAGCTGATCCGGTACGTCACGGCCAGGTTGATCAACCGGTTGCCGCCCGTCGCGTCGCGGATCTTGTCCGAGGTCACCGTGACGGTGAACGCTTCGGGCTCGGCACGCTTCGCGGCGATGTAGTCGACGTCCGCCGCGCCGCATCCGCCGAGCGCGACCAGGAACAACTCCACGGCCGAGAAGTCGTCATCCTCACCCGACCCGAACAGCAGCGTCGCGCCGCGCGCGTTCGTGGCGCGGTAACGCCCCAGCCCGACGCGCTCGATGTCGACGCGCCGCAGCGTCTCGTCAGTCATGCCGCTCAGCCGAACGTGTCGGGGTCCGGGCCGGTGCGATGGCCGGTGTTCAGGTCCGCGATCGCATCGACGTCGTCGGGGGCCAGCTCGAAGCCGAAGACGTCGATGTTCTCGCTGATGCGCGCGGGGGTCACCGACTTGGGGATGACCATGTTGCCGAGCTGGATGTGCCACCGCAGCACGATCTGCGCCGGCGTGCGAGCGTACTTCTCGGCGATCGTGGTCACTACCGGGTCGGCGAACAGCCGGCCACCGCGAGCCAGCGGTGACCATGCCTCCGTGACGATTCCGTGCTCGGCGTGGAACGCGCGCAGCTCGCGCTGGGTCAGGTAGGGGTGCAACTCGATCTGGTTCACCGCCGGGACTACGTCAGCTTCGTTGAGCACGCGCTGCAGGTGCGGGATATGGAAGTTGGAGACGCCGATTGCCTTGGCCCGGCCGTCTGCGTAGATCTTCTCCAGCGCGCCAGGTCTCGACGTAGAGGTCTTGGTGCGGCCGCGGCCAGTGGATCAGGTACAGGTCGACGTAGTCCAGGCCGAGCAGGTCGAGGCTGCCGTCGAAGGCCCGTAGCGCGCGGTCGAACCCGTGCGCGTCGTTGGGCACCTTCGTCGTGACGAACACCTCGCCGCGGGGCAGGCCGGAGCGGGCGATCGCCTCGCCGACTCCGCGCTCGTTGTAGTACCCGGCTGCGCTGTCGATGCTGCGGTATCCCTCCCGCAAGGCGGTGC
>DASXRA010000185.1:0-5552 GCA_036506855.1 Jatrophihabitantaceae bacterium | reverse complement strand
CGGGCAGGTAGCTGCGCCCGGCGGCGATCTCGGCGCGCAGGAAGTCGCCCATCGCGGCGATCCGGTCGGCCACGGGTTCGAGCGCCTCGGCCCAGCCCGCCTCGACGATCTCGGTCAGGGGGCGTGCCGGCACGGACCGACACGCTAGCGCAATTCGGTTGCGCTCCGGCAGGTACGCGGTCATCCTGACGGCGGTCGTTTCGTACGCGAGTTAGGGAGGTGAGCCCCGTGGCAATCAGTGTCCGGGTGGTGCTCGCCGCCCTCATCCATTCCTCGCGCTGACGTCGTCTCCGCACGGCGGCGCGCGACGCGTACGCCAAGGAGACCCCACCGTGCTAGAGCACGATGATCTTGATCTTCCCAACTACTCCAGCTGGGACGGTGCGACGCACGGTCCCGAACCGATCCCGGACTGGGTAGTCACCGAGTTCCGGGCCATCGACACCGAGCTCGGCCTGTTGAAGACCGGCAAGGAGGCCGACGTCCATCTCGTGCACCGCGCCGTGCCGGGCGGGCCCGGGACGCTGCTCGCGGCCAAGCGCTATCGCCCGGCCGAGCGGCGGATGTTCCACCGCGACGCTGCCTACCAGGAGGGTCGCCGGGTGCGGCGCAGTCGCGAGTCGCGCGCGATGACCCGGCGCACCGAATTCGGCCGAGAACTGTTGGCCGGACAGTGGGCCGCCGCCGAGTTCGGCGCCCTGAGCGCGTTGTGGCAGGCCGGCGCGCCGGTTCCGTACCCGGTGCAGGTCTCCGGCCTCGAGCTGATGCTCGAGTTCATCGGCGATCCGGACGGCGCGGCCGCACCGCGCCTCGCACAGTGCCGCCCGGCGCTGGCCGAGGCGTCCGACCTGTTCGACCAGTGCCGCGACGCGATGCGCGTCCTCGCTCGTGCCGGCTACGCGCACGGCGACCTGTCGGCGTACAACATGCTCGTCCACAACGGACGGCTGGTGCTGATCGACCTGCCGCAGGTCGTCGACCTCGTCGCGAACCCGCAGGGCCAGGAGTTCCTGCATCGCGACTGCGTCAACGTGTGCCGCTGGTTCACCGCCCGCGGCTTGGACACCGCCGAGTACGAGCACCTGTTCGGCGACCTCATGGCGGAGGCCGTCGGTAGCTGGTGACCACTAACGTCAGCGGTCGTGGAGCACTACGACCTGGCGATCATCGGTTCCGGCTCGGGCAACTCGCTCGTCACGCCCGACTTCGACGACTGGCGCATCGCGATCATCGAGGAGGGCACGTTCGGCGGCACGTGCACCAACGTCGGCTGCATCCCGACGAAGATGTACGTGTACGCCGCCGAGGTGGCCAACGCGGTGCGCGACGCGTCTCGGTACGGAGTGGACGCGTCCCTGGACGGTGTGCGGTGGCGCGACGTCCGCGACCGGATCTACGGGCGCATCGACCCGATCTCCGTCAGCGGCCGCGAGTACCGCGCCCACGGCCGGAACACGGTGCTCTACGAGGCGCACGCCGAGTTCAACGGGCCGGGCACATTGCGGCTGTCGAACGGGCAGGACATCACCGCCGAGCGCATCGTCGTCGCGGCAGGATCACGACCCGTCGTGCCGGACGAGGTCGCGGACGTGCCGCTGCACACGTCCAACACGATCATGCGCATCGACGCGCTGCCTCGCCGGCTCGCAATCCTCGGCGGCGGCTTCGTCGGCGCCGAGTTCGCGCACATCTTCTCGGCGTTCGGCACCCAGGTGACCGTGATCTCGCGGAGCAATCCCCTGCTGCGGCACCTCGACCTCGATATCGCCCGCCGCTTCACCGAGATCGCCCACGAGCGGTGGGACGTGCGGCTCGATGCCTCCGTGTCGTCGGCGTCCACGCAGGCGGGTGGCGTGCGGCTCGAGCTCACCGACGGCTCGTCCGTCGAGGCCGACCTGCTGCTCGTCGCCACGGGCCGGGTGCCGAACTCCGACCGCCTCAACCTCGGCGCGATCGGCGCCCAGGTGCACGCCGACGGCCGCGTCGTCGTCGACCAGTTCCAGCGCACCACTGCCGAAGGGGTCTGGGCGCTGGGTGACGTGTGCTCGCCGCACCAGCTCAAGCACGTGTCGAACCACGAAGCACGCGTGGTTGCCCACAACCTCGCCCATCCGGACGACATGATCGCGGCCGACCACCGCTTCGTGCCCGCGGCCGTGTTCACGCATCCGCAGATCGCCGGCGTCGGCCTCACCGAGGAGCAGGCACGCGCCGACGGCGTCGAGTTCGTCTCGGTGACGCAGCCGTTCGGCGAGACCGCTTACGGCTGGGCGATGGAGGACTCGACGAGCGTCTGCAAGCTGCTCGGCGACCCGTCGACCGGCCGCGTGCTCGGCGCGCACATCATCGGGCCGGACGCGTCGAGCCTCATCCAGCCGCTCATCCAGGCGATGTCGTTCGACCAGGATTTCCGCGACGTCGCGCGCGGCCAGTACTGGATCCACCCGGCGCTGGCCGAGGTCGTCGAGAACGCCCTGCTTAAGTTGGCTGCCGGCTAGCGCGCTCACCCAGCACCTGCAGGACGCGCTGCCAGGCGTCGTCGGTTGCAACCTTGTCGTAGGTCTCCGGACGGTCCGCGTTGGTGAAGCCGTGCGCGGCGCCGGGATAGCTGATCAGCTCGTGCTGCACGCCGGTCGACGTCAGCCGCTCGTCGATCGCCTGCCACTCGTCCGGCGTGACGAGGAAGTCCTGGTCGCCGACGAAGCCGAGGACGAACGTGCCATTGGCCGCGATCGCGTCGCTGTGCGCGAGCGGCGGGTCGGGCTCGGCCAGCGGGATGCCGCCGGTGAGCGTCCAGCCGCCGTAGAACGTGACCGCGACATCGAGCGGGACGCGCGTGGCGGCCAGCACGGCGATGTGCCCGGCCATGCTCAGCCCGACCATCGCTCCGCCGCCTCCGCCAGCACGCTCGGCGGCAGCGTCGAGGGCGGCTGACACGTCGGCGAGCACGCCATCACGGTCGAGCCCGTGCATGAGCCGCCGCCCCTCGGCGCGTCCGGCATCGTCGTAGCCGAGGCTGACCAGCCGCGACTCGCGCCAGTAAACGTCGGGCGCGACGGTGACGTAGCCCGCGCGGGCGAGCCGGTCGCAGACGTCGAGCGCATGGGCGGTCAGCCCGAACATCTCCGCTCCGGCGACGATCGCGCCACGCGGCTGGCCGACGGCCGGCGTCGCGACGTAGGCGTCGGCTCCGTCGTCCAGGCGGATCCATGCCGTGGTGATCTGCTCGGCCATGACGATCACGCTAGTGGCGGCCCGTAGGCTTGTGGCGAGATGGGCAACTACACGCTCACGACGCTCGGCGCGGCCACCGAACTGCTCGACCTGCCGTTCGACGTGCCGCTCGCCGAGTGGACCGACCAGCGGCTGGTCCAGGTCCCGCGAGGCATTTCCCGGCACGTCGTGCGGTTCGTCCGCGTGCACACCGAGATCTTCGCGATCAAGGAGGCGAACGAGCGCTACGTCCTGCGCGAGCACCGCCTGCTGCACGAGCTCAGCGAGAAGTCGGTGCCTGTCGTCGACGCGTTCGGCACGGTCGTCGACCGCAGCGACGCCGCGGGCGAGCCACTGCAGGCGCTGCTGATCACCCGGCACCTGCCGTTCTCGTTGCCGTACCGGTCGCTGTTCACGGGGCGAGGCTTGCCGGACCTGCGCAGCAGGCTGATCGACTCGCTCGCCGAGCTGTTCGTCCGGATCCATCTGGCGGGTTTCTACTGGGGCGACTGCTCGCTCTCGAACACGCTGTTCCGCCGCGACGCCGGCGCACTCGCTGCATACCTCGTCGACGCGGAGACCGGCGAGACCCACCCACAGCTGTCTCGCGGTCAGCGCTCGCACGACATCACGATCGCCACCGAGAACATCGCCGGCGAGCTGTTCGACCTGCAGGCCGCGGGCTACGCCGACGACATCGACCCGGTCGAGACGGCGATGGCGCTCGAGCCGCGTTACGAGCAACTGTGGGCCGAACTGGTCAGCGACGAGGTGGTGGCCCGCGACGAGAGCTACCGGATCAACCAGCGCATCAAGCGGCTGAACGCCCTCGGCTTCGACGTCTCCGAGCTCGCGATCAGCACCGAGGAGGGCGGGCGCAAGCTGCGGTTCGGTACCCACGTCGTCGAGCCGGGCCACCACCAGCGGCGGCTGTTCGAGCTGACCGGCCTTCGCGTGCAGGAGAATCAGGCACGCGCTCTGCTGGCCGACCTGGCTCGGTTCCGGGCGAAGTGGATCGAGGGCACCGGCGAGGACGTCCCCGAGGATCTCGCCGCCCGGCGGTGGCTCGACGAGAAGTTCTACGGCACGCTCGCGCTCGTCCCGGCGAAGCTGCGGGCCAAGCTGCCCGACGCCGAGCTGTTCTTCGAGATCAGCGAGCACCGGTGGTTCCTGTCCGAGGCGCAGGGCCACGACGTGGGACGTGGCGCCGCGGTGCGGTCATACATCGACAACGTGCTGCGCTACCTGCCCGACGCCAAGGTCGAGGTGCTCACCGGCCCGCCGACCGAGGAGTTCCCGGCCATCTCTCCCTGAGGTTAGGTTGCACCCCATGAGCGACTACACGGGTGAAGTCAAGGTCGGTGGCCCCGCCGACGTCCGTCGGCTGCCGGCGCTGACCATCGCGAAGCTCGCCGTCGGCCCGATGGACAACAACGCGTATCTGCTGCGCTGCACCGCGACCGGCGAGGGGCTGCTCATCGACGCGGCCAACGAGGCCGACCGGCTCAGCGAACTGGTGCGCTTCGAGGGACCGCCCGTCTCGGCGATCCTCACCACGCACCGGCACTTCGACCACTGGCAGGCGCTCGCCGCGACCGTCGAGGACGCCGGGGCCGCCGTCTACGCCGGTGAGCCCGACGCGGACGAGTTGCCCGTGGCCGTCGACGAACGGCTCTCGCACGGCGACAGGATCGACGTCGGCGAGGTGCCGCTCGAGATCATCGCGCTGCGCGGGCACACTCCCGGCTCGGTGGCGGTGCTCTACCGCGACCCGTCCGGCGTGCCGCACGTGTTCACCGGCGACTCGCTGTTCCCGGGCGGCGTCGGGCGCACCACGTCGCCCGAGGACTTCACGTCGCTCTTCAACGACGTGTCCGCACGGCTGTTCGACGTGCTGCCCGACGAGACCTGGTTCTACCCGGGCCACGGCTTCGACTCGACCCTGGGCGCCGAGCGTCCGCACCTCGCCGAGTGGCGAGCGCGCGGCTGGTAGCACCGGACGCAGCCGGCCCACGCACCATGCCTCGACATCGAGCCAGGGTGGACACAGGAGGTCCTCACCGATCCTGATCTGATCGCGTTCGAACCGGATCCGAAGTCGCGCATGGGCGCGTCGCGCTTCATCGGCGAGTCGCCAGCAGCGGGGACGGTCCTCGTGGTGATCGGCTACCGCGACCTCGACGGAGACTTGCACGGCATCAACCCCTGGCCAGCTACCGGAACCGATCTCGACTTGTACGCGGCAGGAACGAGTAATGGCGAAGAGGATTGATCGCAAGCTAGCCGAGCAACTCCGCGAGGAATCCGAGCGGACCAAGGGTGCCCGGTACCCGGTGGAT
>DASXRA010000184.1:0-15232 GCA_036506855.1 Jatrophihabitantaceae bacterium | reverse complement strand
TTCTGCGACCTGCCCGGCACCATGCAGCACTTCACCGTGCCGGCGACGACGTTCAGCGCCGATTTCTTCACCGGCGGCGTCGCGTTCGACGGCTCGTCGATCCGCGGATTCCAGGAGATCCACGAATCCGACATGCTGCTGCTGCCCGACCCTGCCACAGCCGTGGTGGATCCGTTCCGCACCGAGAAGACGCTCAACATCAACTTCTTCGTGCACGACCCGGTGACGCTGGAGGCATACAGCCGCGACCCGCGCAACATCGCCCGCAAGGCCGAGGAATACCTGAAGAGCTCCGGCATCGCCGACACCGCGTTCTTCGGGCCGGAGGCCGAGTTCTACATCTTCGACTCGGTGCGCTACGACGACAACGCGCACGAGAGCTACTACCACATCGACTCCGAGTCGGCCGCGTGGAACACCGGTCGCGAGGAGGAGGGCGGCAACCTCGGCTACAAGGTGCGGCACAAGCAGGGTTACTTCCCGGTGCCGCCTTATGACCACTACGCCGACCTGCGCAGCGAGATGACCACCGTTCTGCAGGATCTCGGCATCGAGATCGAGGCCGCACACCACGAGGTCGGCACGGCAGGCCAGGCCGAGATCGACTTCAAGTTCGACTCGCTCCTGCACGCTGCCGACAAGCTGCTGCTCTACAAGTACGTCGTGAAGAACGTCGCGTGGCGCAACGGCAAGTCCGTGACATTCATGCCGAAGCCACTGGCCGGTGACAACGGCTCGGGCATGCACTGCCACCAGTCGCTGTGGAAGGACGGCGCGCCACTGTTCTACGACGAGGTCGGCTACGCGGGGCTTTCCGACATGGCGCGGTTCTACATCGGCGGCCTGCTCGCGCATGCACCGTCGCTGCTCGCGTTCACCAACCCGACGACGAACAGCTACCACCGGCTGGTGCCCGGCTACGAGGCGCCGATCAACCTGGTGTACTCACAACGCAACCGCTCGGCGTGCTGCCGCATCCCGATCACCGGCGCCAACCCGAAGGCCAAGCGGGTCGAGTTCCGGGTGCCGGACCCCGCGGCAAACCCCTACCTCGCGTTCCCCGCGATGCTGCTCGCCGGCCTCGACGGCATCCGGAACAAGATCGAGCCGCCGACGCCGATCGACAAGGATCTCTACGAACTGCCTCCGGACGAGGCCAGGGCGGTAGCCCAGGTGCCGGGGTCGTTGGACGCGGTGCTCGACGCGCTCGAGGCCGACCACGACTACCTGCTCGAGGGCGGCGTGTTCACGGCGGATCTCATCGAGACCTGGGTGGCGTACAAGCGTGAGAACGAGGTCGACGCCATCCGCCTGCGCCCGCACCCGCACGAGTTCGCGCTCTACTACGACGTCTGAGCCCAACGCGCACTGGAGGCCCCGGGATCCCCGAGGCCTCCAGTCGTTTCAGCGGAATAGCCGGCCACCGTCATACGCTCAACCCAGGACAAACGCCGTCTAGTCGGGGAGTCTCCGTTGAGCGATCTGTCCGATCTTCCGGTCACCACGCTGCAGGGCACGCAGACGACGTTCGGCGCGCTGAGCGCCGGCAAGGCAGCGCTCGTGGTCAATGTGGCTAGCCGCTGCGGGCTGACCCCGCAGTACGCCCAGCTCGAAGCGCTGTACGAGGAACTCGCCGACCGCGGGCTCACCGTCATCGGATTCCCGTCGAATCAGTTCGGCGGCCAGGAGCCCGGCAGCGCCGAGGAGATCGCGGAGTTCTGCTCGACGACGTACGGCGTCACGTTCCCGATATCGGCCAAGATCGAGGTCAACGGGCCCGGCCGCGACCCGATCTACGATCGCCTCACCGAGGTCGCCGACGCCGAGGGCCAGGCGGGCGACATCCAATGGAACTTCGAGAAGTTTCTGATCTCACCCGACGGCGCCGTTGTCGGCCGGTTCCGGCCGAGAACCAAGCCGGACGCGCCACAGATCCGCTCGGCCATCGAGGCGATCCTGCCGGGATCGTGACAAAACCGGCTGCTGAGGCCCCGCTGAGCGAAACGACACGTCTGCCGATATCGATGCGCGTGCCGTGCGGCCGCAATGAGACCATTGCTCGATGACCGCGACCGCCACGCCGACGAGGGAGAAGTCCCCGTCGTTAAGGCGCTTCCGCGGTTTGTGGCCGCAGCGGCTGCTGTATCACCGCACGCCGCGATGGTGGCAGGAGCTCGCGCTCATCGGCATCGGCTACTACCTGTACCGCGAAGCCCGCAACCTCGTGCCGAACCAGCCCGGCATCGCCCACCGGCACGGGCGCAGCGTGCAGTGGCTGCAGGACAAGCTGCACTTCAATTTCGAGCTGTCGGTGAACCATTACGTCGACCACAACCCGTGGTTGGCGCAGACCATGGACTACTACTACGCCACACTGCATTTCGTCGTCACGATCGCCGTGCTGGTGTGGCTGTTCATGGCACGACCGCGCGTCTACCGGGGTCTTCGCACGGCGTTGTTCGCGATGACGCTCACCGGGCTCGCCGGATTCTTCCTGTACCCGCTCGCTCCCCCGCGTCTGCTGCCGCAGTACGGCTACATCGACACGCTCGCGAAGTACCACACCTGGGGCTCGCTGGCTGACCCGAACGTCGCCGAGCACACGAACCAGTTCGCCGCCATGCCCAGCCTGCACATCGCCTGGGCCGTCTGGTGCACGATTGCCGTGTACTACTGCGCGCGTCCGCGGTGGCTGCGGGCGCTGGCCGTGCTCTACCCGTTCGGCACCCTCGTCGTGATCGTGGGTACGGCCAACCACTTCGTCATAGACGCGGCCGGTGGACTGCTCGTACTCGGCGTCGGCTTCGGCGTGCAGTGGCTGATGTCCGGACGTCCCGCGCACGCGCCCGCGCCCGAGGCGGCGAGATACCCGGCGGGCGCCGGACGGGCCGAGCTCGAGCGGCTGCGGGCGATCGTCCGTCGTCGTCACGACGACGACGCGCCTCAGTTGTAGAAGATCCGCTCGACGACCCGACGGGCTCGCCGTGCCGTGCGGCGGTAGTCGTCGACGACGCGACCGGGATCGAAGCCCGCCGGGTAGCCCAGCGCCCGCCCCACCCCGCGCAGGGCGGCGCCCTGGTGCGGCAACTGGTCCTCGGCCTTGTCGCGGACCAGCATGATCGCGTTGCGGGCGTGGGTGGCCAGCCGCCACGCCGCCTCGAGCGCCTCGGCGTCAGCGCGGTTGAGCAGGTCGGCGGCCGCTGCCGAGCGCAGCGCGGGGATCGTCCGCGTCGTTCGTAACCCGGCGACCGCGTGCCCGTGCGCCAACTGCAGCAACTGGATCGTCCACTCGACGTCGGCAAGCGCGCCGGGTCCGAGCTTGAGGTGTGTCGCCGGGTCCGCGCCGCGCGGCAGCCGCTCGGCATCGACGCGGCCCTTGAGGCGCCGGATCTCGGCGAGGTCGGCCGAGCTCAGCCCGTCCGGCGGGTACCGCACCGGATCGATCAGCTCGGTGAAGCGCCTGCCCAGGTCGGCGTCGCCTACCGCGAACCGGGCACGCAGCAGCGCCTGCGCCTCCCATGTGGACGACCAGCGCGCGTAGTACTCAGCGAAGGACGCCAGGGAGCGCACGAGCGGCCCGTTGCGCCCCTCGGGACGCAGGTTCGCGTCGATGGCCAGCGGCGGATCCGCCGACGAGGCGCTGAGCAGCGTTCGCAGCCGCTCGGCGACGTCGTGCGCCATGTGCGCCGCGTCGGCTTCCGGCAGCCCTGCCTCGCGCGGGGCGAAGACGAACATCACGTCCGCGTCCGAGCCGTAGCCGACTTCGCAGCCGCCCAGCCGGCCCATCGCGATCACCGCGAAGTCGATCGGCAGCTCGGCCAGATCGAGGTCGGCCGCGACGGCGCGGCGGACGACCTGTAGCGCGGCGTCGAGCGTCGCCTCGGTCGTGGCACTGATCGCCTCGCCGACGTCGGCGACGTCGATGACGCCGAGCAGGTCGGCGAACGCCGTCCGCAGCAGTTCGACGCGGCGCAAGCCGCGGACGACGGACACCGCGGCCGGCGCGTCGGGCTGCCGGTGCGCCGATTCGACCATCGCGGCGTGCAGCTCCTCCGCCGGTCGCGGGACGAGGGATGCGTCGTCGGCGAGCAACTGCAGGGCCTCGGGCGCGCGTTCGAGCATCCCCGCGACATAGCGGCTCGTACCGAGCAGGTACGCCAGGCGCTCGGCGACCGCGCCCTCGTCGCGCAGCAGCCGCAGGTACCACGGCGTGGCGCCGAGGGCGTCGGACACCCGCCGGTAGGCCAGCAGGCCACCATCCGGATCGGGGGCGTCGGCCAGGTAGGACAAGATCACCGGGAGCAACGTGCGCTGCAGCGCGGCCCGTCGCGACAGCCCGGCGGTCAGCGCCTCTATGTGGCGCAGCGCGCCTCGCTCGTCGCCGAAGCCCAGCGCCGTCAGCCGCCGGCCCGCCTCGCCCGCGGTCAGCCGCAGCCCGACGGACGGCACCCGGGCCACCGCGTCGAGCAGCGGTCGATAGAACAGCTTCTCGTGCAGTCGCCGCACTTCGCGCGCGTGCAGCGTCCACTCCGCGTCGAAGACCGCCCGCGCGTCGCCGCGTGCGTCGGGCCGAAAGCCCATCGCGCGGGCCAGCCAGGCGAGGTCGGCCGGGTCGGTCGGCAGCAGATGCGTGCGCCGCAGCCTGCGCAGCTGTAGCCGGTGCTCGGCCACCCGCAGGAACCGGTACGCGTCGCCGAGGCTGAGCGCGTCGTCGCGTCCGACGTACCCGCCGTCGCGCAGGGCATCGAGCGCGGGAAGCGTCGCCGCGACGCGCAACGACTCGTCGCCGCGCCCGTGGACGAGTTGCAGCAGCTGCACGGCGAACTCGACGTCGCGCAGCCCGCCGGGGCCGAGTTTGAGCTCGCGCTCGGCGACGTCGGCCGGCAGGTGGGCGACGACGCGGCGCCGCATAGCCTGCACGTCGGACACGAAGTCCGGACGCTCCGCGGCAGCCCACACCATCGGCGCAGTGAGCGCCACGTAGCGACGGCCGAGCTCCATGTCGCCCGCGACCGGCCGCGCCTTGAGCAGTGCCTGGAACTCCCAGGTGCTCGCCCAGCGCCGGTAGTACGCCTCGTGGCTGGCCAGCGTCCGGACGAGCGGCCCTGCCTTGCCCTCGGGGCGGAGCGCGGCGTCGACCTCCCAGGCTGCCGCGCCGCAGATCCGCATCGTCGCCGCGGCGAGCGAGGTTGCCGCGGCGAGCTCGGCGTGGTCCGCCGCGTCGTCGGCGACGAACACCACGTCGACGTCGGAGACGTAGTTCAGCTCGCGCCCACCGGCTTTGCCCATGGCGATGACGGCGAGCCGGCACTGGGCGGCGCCGCCATTCGCGGCCGCCAGAGCGCTCTGCACCACGTAACCGGCCAGGTCGGCCAGCGCCTCGGACACGGCGCGCAGGTCAAGCTCGCCGGCGACATCGCGTCCGGCGATCGCGACCAGCTCATGCCGGTAGGCCGCCCGCAGGGCGCTCGCCGCGGCCTGCTCGCTCGAGGCGTCGCCGACGGCATCGACCAGCCGCGCGGCGGATCCCGTGACGTCGTACTCGCCGCCGAGCAGCACGCGCCAGGAGTCCGGATGGGCGACGAGATGCTGGGCGAGCGCCGGCGACGCCCCGAGCAGCGCCACGAGACGCGCCCGCAAGACAGCGCTGCCGGTCACCGCCTCACGCAGTTCGGGCCCGGCGGCGTCGGCCAGCAGCGCGAGCGAGGCGAGGGCTGCGTCCGGGTCGGAGGCCCGGCTCAAAGCCGCCACAACTGCTGCGGCTCCGTCGTCGGGCGGCTCGTTCGCGGCGGCGTCCCACAAGCGCAGCACGTCACCGCTCAGCAGCTCGCTGGCGCGGCCGGCGTCGAGGAACCCGAGCCGCGCCAGGCGCTGCGCGATGCGGCCCGTGGTGGTCACCTCGGGCCGGACGGCGGGTCGGGCGGCGGGTCGGCCGCCGGCTGCCGCGCGGCGTGCAGCTCGGCCGCGAGGGCCGCGCGAATCGCGGCGGGGTCGGTGACCGGCTCGGCGGTCACCATGCGAAGCGGGCGCAACGAGGGTACGGACGACGGATCGGCAACCACTGCAGCGAACGCCTCGGCGAACGGGCGCCACGTCTCCTCGATGTCGGCGTGCACGGTGTCGCTCCGGTCGAGGATCGCGTCGACGTCATAGCCGTCGACGGCCGCGGCGTCCTCGGCGGCCCACTGGCGAACGATCGACGGCGTCGTCTCGATGTGGAACTGGATGCCCCACGCGACCCGTCCGGCACGGAACGCCTGCACTTCGCAGACGGGCGAACTGGCCAGTAGGGCCGCGCTCGGCGGCAGCTCGAGCACCGCGTCGTAGTGCCACTGGATGACGTCCGGAGTGATCGGCAGGTCACGGAAGAGCGGGTCGGTGGCCGAGTTGGCGCGCTTCGCGACGAGCTGCGCCCCGAACTCGGGCCCGTCCGGATTCGGGCCGACGCGCCCGCCCAGCGCGACGGCGAGCAACTGCGCGCCGAGGCATACGGCGAGCGTCGGGACCTCGCCGGCGATCGCCTCGGCGAGCAGCGCCCGCACCACAGGCAGCCACGGCGCCCGCTCGTCGTCGTCCGCGCTCATGCCACCGCCGAGCACCAGCAGCCCGCCGAATTCGTCCAGGGCGCCCGGCAGCGAGTCACCGCGCTCGGCGTCGCGGACGTCGAGCGTCAGCCCCGCGGCCGTGAGCCACTCGCCGAGCGGCCCGATCGGGTCGTCGGCGGCGTTCTGCACGACAAGCAGCGGGTCGCCCACGGCACGACCCTAGTCGGCGCTGGAAGTCGACTGCGCGATCAGTGATCGGTTGCTGCCTTTGCTCTGCGCACCGCTACGCAACGGCGCCGCTTGCTCTGCGTACCGCTACGCAGCGGCGCCGCGATGGCCGCTGGCAACGCGCCGCAGCTGAACACCGAGATGCAGATGTTGCGCACAGGTACGCAGAGCAAAGGAGCACTGCATGAGCACCGCCGCGCCCCGGCGACACGCCAGCTGGCAGATCCGCGCCGACTCTGGCGCGGGCGGGTCCCCCGGTTCACACTCCGGCGACGACCGGTTCCCGCTGCTCCTCGACGGCGGCGTCCTCGCGCGCTTCGCGTGGCATCACGGCGTACGCGCCGAGGTACAGGATCGCGGCGATGAGAAGCAGCGCGCGGTAGCCGAAGGCCAGCGAGAGGTATTCGAGAGCCCCGCCGAGCATCGCGCCCAGCAGGTTCGTGGCGAACGCAATCGTCGGATGGGCAGTCGCCGAGAATCGCTTGGAGAAGATCACGTTCGCCGCGAAGATCGGCAGGAACGCGATGACGATGGCGACCGGCACGCGCAGCAGCAACGTGAGCGAGAGCAACCACGACGCGGGCACGGCCCAGGCCAGGACCAGACCACCGAGCAGCAACCCGTACATGATCGGCAGCGCCGGCGTAGGCCGTCGCCGGGTGAACTCGACCGCGCCGAGAACGGCGATCAGCACGCCACCGAAGACGAACGCGTTGACCAGCCACGTGGTGCCGAAGAGCAGGGCGAATCCGGTGACGTTCTTCGTCTCCAGCAACAGGAACGCGGCGCCGAGCAGGAACAGGTCGCGGTAGGACCACATGTGCCGCACGCGGTCGAGCCGGGTCGAGCCTCGCGTCGCAGGCGCGCTCAGCAGGACGGCGAGGACGGCGATCAGGCTGGCCAGCAGGATCAATCCGAGCGTCGTGACGTACAGCGACGGCACCGTCGAGTGGCGGACGTACAGGAACGGCTTGTCGTCGGTGGACGGCGACGGGGTCGCGGACGTTCGACGCCACGTCTCGTCGCACTTCTGATCGGCCGGCGTGAGCCCGGCAAGGATCACCGCACGGTTCGGGGCGTCCGGGCGCTCGGACAGGCACGGGGCGTGCCCGAACGCGGTCGCCATCGTCCCGGCCAGCCGGTCGACCAGCCACGACTCGCGGTAGAAGTTGTACATCGCAAAGGCGCCGCCGGACGCGAGATGTGCACGCGCGGCACGCATCGCCTCGACCGTGAACAGGTAGCTCTCCAGGCGCAGCGAGCTGGCCCCCGAGACGAGCGTCAGCGAGTCGGGCAGCGCGAACAGGATCAGGTCGAACTTCTTGTGCGTGGTCTGCAAGTACGCGCGGCCGTCGTTGACGTGCGAGGTGACCCGGGGATCCTGGTACACGTGGTTCGGGTTGTTCTGGCGGCCGAACCGCAGCAAGGTCGGGTCGATCTCGACGGCGTCGACGTGCCTGACGCCGTGCGACAGCGCGATGGCGATGTCGGTGCCGGTTCCGGCCCCCACGATCAGCGCGTTCTGCGGCGTTCGCGGCACCCGCAGGTAGGGCTCGCTGTACCACGGCTCCTCCTGCTCGCGGGCAGCCGCACTCGTCAGCCGCTGGTGCGGGATGCCGTTGACCTGGACGTCCCACGCGGGGGCGCCCGTCGAGTCCGCGGTGGCGATCGTGGTGACCTGGTAGTACGGCGACCAGAAGACGCCTTTGTCGTGCCGCAGCGGGTAGATGAACATGAGCAGCAGCGCCACGAGCAGCGCGATCGAGACGGACAGGCCGGGTCGTCCGAGCAGCGCCACGAACAGGACGCCGATGATCGTGAACCACACGAACGGGGGCGCGTCCAGGAGGGCCAGGCCGGTGAACGCCGTGATGCCGATCAGGCTGCCGACCAGGTCGTACCGGTATGCCTCGAGCCTGGGCAGCCGCTGGAAACACTCGCCGACCAGCTCGCCCGGACCGGCCATGATGACCGCGACGGCAAGGAAGATCGCCGGCAGGATCAGCCAGATCGGCGGTCCGGTCGTACTCAGGCTGGTGAAGAAGATCAGCTGGCTGCCCTTGCGGTCGACGGTGACCGGGTAGGCCGAGATGAAGCCGACCAGCCCGAGCAGCACCACGGGCGAGTAGTACGGCGCGGGTCGGCGATCGTCCGGCGCGCGTAGGAAGCCGAGGCCGATGCCGAGGAACGAGCCGAGCAGCACGAAGTTCGAGAAATAGCTCAGATGCAGTACGTGCGCACCCGTCCACCGGATCAGCGACAGCTCGAGGAACAGCATCAACGCACTTGCGACTACCAGCCGGATGCGAGTCGGCATGTGCGGGTCATCCTCCAGCTGGCGCGGTCGAGCGGTCGTTCGGCGAAACGACACCTACAGCGCAGGAAGGTATCTGCTCAGCTCGAACGGCGTTACCTCGGCCCGGTAATCAACCCACTCACTGCGTTTGTTACGCAGGAAGAATTCGAAGACGTGCTCGCCCAGCGTCTCGGCGACGAGTTCGGAATCCTCCATCGCGCGCAGCGCATCCGCGAGGTTGTGCGGCAGCTCGTCGTAACCGAGGGCGCGACGCTCGGTGTCCGAGAGTGACCAGACGTCGTCCTCGGCGCCTGGTGGCAGCTCGTAGCCTTCCTCGACGCCCTTCATGCCGGCCGCGATGAGCAGCGCGAACGCGAGATACGGGTTGCACGCGGAATCGAGCGAGCGCATCTCGACCCGGGTGGAGTTTGCCTTTCCGGGCTTGTACATCGGGACGCGCACGAGCGCCGAGCGGTTGGCGTGCCCCCAGCAGACGAACGTCGGCGCCTCGACCAGCTCGCCCGGCGCGGCGTACCCGAACAGCCGCTTGTAGGAGTTCACCCACTGGTTGGTGACCGCGGTGATCTCACGGGCATGCTGCAGCAGCCCGGCGATGAACGCGCGTGCCGTCTTGGACAGGTTCAGCGGATCGCCGGGGTCGTGGAACGCGTTGCGGTCGCCCTCGAACAGCGACAGGTGCGTGTGCATGCCGCTTCCCGGGCGATGCCGGAACGGCTTGGGCATGAACGTCGCATGCACGCCGTGCGCGATCGCGACCTGCTTGATCACGTGCCGGAACGTCATGATGTTGTCGGCCATCGACAACGCGTCGGCGTAGCGCAGGTCGATCTCCTGCTGGCCCGGCGCCACCTCGTGGTGGCTGAACTCGACCGAGATGCCGAGACCCTCCAGCGTGCTCACTGCCTCGCGCCGGAAGTCATGAGAGCTGTCGTCACTGGTCATGTCGAAGTAGCCGGCGTTGTCGAACGGCTCGGGCTCGCTGCCGTCGGACGGCCGGTCCTTCAGCAAGAAGAACTCGATCTCGGGATGGGTGTAGAACGTGAAGCCGCGTTCGGCCGCCCTCGACAGGGCACGCCGCAACACGTAGCGCGGGTCGGCCCACGACGGCGAGCCGTCGGGCATCGTGATGTCGCAGAACATGCGCGCCGAATCGGCCGGCCGCCCGGCAGGCTCGGGCAGGATCTGGAACGTCGCGGGGTCCGGCCGGGCGAGCATGTCACTCTCGCTGGCGCGGGCGAAGCCCTCGATCGCCGAGCCGTCGAAGCCGATGCCTTCCTCGAAGGCACCGTCGAGCTCCGCAGGCGCGATCGCGACCGACTTGAGGTAGCCGAGCACATCGGTGAACCACAACCGCACGAAGCGGATCTGGCGCTCTTCGAGCGTGCGAAGGACGAACTCCTGCTGACGATCCACGGCTCTCCACTCTCCCCGGGCGGGGTTACCGGGAGATTACGCCCGCAAATCGCGCCGTGGGCGTAGCCGCGCTACGGCGGAGCAGGCGCAA
Organism: Jatrophihabitantaceae bacterium; assembly: GCA_036506855.1. Taxonomy (GTDB): domain Bacteria; phylum Actinomycetota; class Actinomycetes; order Mycobacteriales; family Jatrophihabitantaceae; genus DASXRA01. The sequence goes on along the minus strand of DASXRA010000184.1, from coordinate 4,638 downwards.
CCACAACGCGATGAGCGCTCGCGCGAAGAGCCCCGCCGCCGCCACGCGGCCCGCGCCGAAGGCGCGGAGCGGAACCGTGGATCCACCCGAGCGCAGCGAGTGGTGGGGACGCGGATCCGCCGAGGCGGGGATCAGTGAACAGCGCTGCCGGCCTTCCACTTCGACCACGAAAGGCCCCAGTCACCGTTCTGCCAGACCTCGAGCGGCGCGCCGCCGGTGTTCTTGACCTGCACGACGTCGCCGGGCTGCGACCACTTGTAGAACCACTCGGCGTTGGCGGGTGAGACGTTCAGGCACCCGTGCGAGGTGTTCTGCTTGCCCTGCGCCCATACCGACCACGGCGCGGAGTGGACGTAGATGCCGTCGGTGCTGATGCGCGTGGCCCAATACACCAGGACGTTGTACCCGCCCGCGTCGAGGGCCAACCCGAAGCTGCGCGAGTCCATGCGCACCGGGTTGCCTTGGTCGAGCACCGTGTACGTGCCCCGCTGGGTCCAGAACGTGATCGTCTGGCCGTTGCTGACCTCGCTGCCGCCCTTGCCCATCGAGGTCGGCATCTTCTTGATGAGCGTGCCGTTCTTGTAGACCTTGACCATGTGGGTCTTGTCGTCGGCGATCGAGACGTGGCGCGCGCCGATCTTGAACGACGTGCTCGCGTCGGCCTGCCCGTACATGCCCGGGGCTACCTGGACGCCGTACACGTCGGCCGCGACGCTGACCTTCGTACCCGCCTTCCAGTACTGCTGCGGGCGGAAGTGGACGTTCTGGTCGTCCAGCCAGTACCAGCTGCCCGGCTGTGACGGCGACGAGGTGACCTTCAGGTGCTTCTCGGCAGCCGCCTTGTTCGAGATCGCCTCGTCGAAGTGGACGCTGATCACCATGCCGACGCCGTAGGTCGCCCCCGCCTTGATGCTGGTTCCCGCGGTCGTGTTCAGGTACGGCATGGTCATGTTGTCCGGGGTAACTGTGGTGAAGCTCGACGTGCGCGCGACCGGCTTGCCGTCGGCGTTCACCGCTTTCGCCTTCACCGTGTAGGCCTTGCCGTAGCCGAGGTCTTCGCCGACCGCCCACGAGTGCTGATCGGCGCTGATCGCGCCCTTGACGACCTTGCCCTCGTCGTTGGTCATCGTCACCGACGTCAGCGTGCCGTCCGCCACAGTCACCGTGACCGGGTCGGCCGGGCTGACGCCGTGCGTCCCATTGGCCGGATGCGCAACCAGCCGAGCGAGTGGTGCGGGCGCCGTACTCGTCGCCGTGCTCGGCGCGGGCGATGTCGCGGACTGGGTGTGCGCCGCAGGCGACTGCCCCCCAGGTGCCGCATTGTGCTGGGACGTGCACGCCCCGAGAACCAGAGCAGTTGTGGCGGCCAAGGCCGCCACGAACCAAGCTCTCCGAACCCCCACCGACACCGTTAACCTCCGGCTCGCCCTGCCCGAACAATCATTGATATGAAGACTGTAAAGATCTGCCGCCCACGAGCCATTGTGACCCATACGGATCCCACGACACGCCAAGCCACGGGCCACTATCGGCTCTTCCGACTGTTATGACGCGCAGATGGTCGGCTTGGTTGCGTGCGATCCCGTCGTCTTGGGCGTGTCGCTGCGAATTCGTTGCCGGCCGGTGCGCGAGTAGCGAGCATTCTGCCCTATCGCGTCCGTTACGCGTAGACCGCTCCCCCTGGTGACCGACGAGTCATCAGACGCCGGTGCGCGGCGGGCCCGCGGACGGGACACTGGAGGTATGCCTCAGCTTCGGGTGGCCCTCGCCCAGATCGATGTCACCGTCGGTGACCTGTCGGGCAACACGGCGGCCGTGCTGGACCGCACCCGCGAAGCCTCGGCGGCAGGCGCCCATCTCGTGACGTTCCCCGAGATGGCCATCACCGGATACCCGCCGGAGGATCTCGTCTTCCGCGAGTCGTTCCGCACTGCGTCGCGCGCCGCCGTCGAGAAGCTGGCGGCCGACCTGGCCGGTGCCGGCCTCGGCGACACGGCCGTCATCGTCGGCTACCTGGACGAGGACGGCGGCCCGCACAACGCCGCGACGCTGTACCTCGACGAGCGGGCCGGTCCGCGCAACGCGGCCGCGTTCTGCCTCGGCGGGCGCGTCGTCGCCACGTACTTCAAGCACCACCTGCCGAACTTCGGGGTGTTCGACGAGGCGCGGTACTTCGTGCGCGGCGACCGCTTCACCGTCGTCCGCTACCGCGGCGTCGACATCGCGCTGACGATCTGCGAGGACGTGTGGCAGGAGGGCGGGCCGTTCGCCGTGGCCGGCCAGGTCGGCGTCGGGCTTGTCGTCAACATCAACGGCTCCCCCTACGAGCGCAACAAGGACGACGTCAGGCTGCCACTGCTGCAACGGCGTGCCCGCGAGGCGGGAGCGACCGTCGTCTACGTCAACATGGTCGGCGCGCAGGACGAGCTCGTCTTCGACGGCGACTCGATCGTGGTCGGCGCCGACGGTGCGGTGCTCGCCCGCACTCCGCAGTTCGTCGAGGGGCTGTTCCACGTTGACGTGGAGCTACCGCCTTGCCGGTCCGCTAGCCCCGCGACACCGCCGAACTCGCCCATGCGGGTCGAGCACCACGACACGCAGACCGGCCCGGTGCCTGCGTACGCGGCGGCGCCCGGCGAGATCGCCGAGCGGCTCGGCGACGAGGCCGAGGTGTGGGGCGCGCTCGTGACGGGCACTCGCGACTACGTCCGCAAGAACGGCTTCCGCTCGGTGGTGCTCGGCATGTCCGGCGGCATCGACTCCGCCGTGGTCGCCGCTGTCGCCGCGGACGCGATCGGCGGCGACAACGTGCACGGCGTGTCGATGCCCAGCGAATACTCCTCGGAGCACTCCAAGTCCGACGCAGCCGATCTCGCCGAGCGCATCGGCGCGCAGTATCGGGTGGTCGCGGTGGCGCCGATGATCGACAACTTCGTCGAGTCGTTGAAGCTGACCGGTCTGGCCGAGGAGAACGTCCAGGCGCGCGTTCGCGGCACGACGCTGATGGCGCTGTCCAACGCCGAGGGGCACCTCGTTCTGGCCACCGGGAACAAGAGCGAGCTCGCGGTCGGCTACTCGACGATCTACGGCGACGCGGTCGGCGGATTCGCCCCGATCAAGGACGTGCCGAAATCGCTCGTGTGGCGGCTGGCGCGCTGGCGCAACGCGGACGCGCAGGCGCGTGGCCAGATGCCGCCCATCCCGCCGAACTCGATCGAGAAGCCGCCGTCGGCCGAACTGCGGCCCGGGCAGCTCGACACCGACTCGCTGCCCGACTACGACCTGCTCGACGCGATCCTGGCGCTGTACGTGGACGGCGACGCCGGCCTGCACGACGTCATCGCGGCCGGATACGACCCGGAGCTCGTGAGCCGGATTGCGCGCCTGGTCGACTCGGCGGAGTGGAAGCGCCGCCAGTACCCGCCGGGCCCGAAAATCAGCTTCAAGTCGTTCGGACGCGACCGCAGACTGCCGATCAGCAACCGCTGGCGCGAGAGCACGTGAGCAACTTCTCTCGGGTTTCATACAGACATCTGGCGCGTTACGGCGCACGATGAAGCTGTCCGTCCACAGATGAGCCCGGGGACCGGCCAGCCGGCCTCGAGGAGAGTGGGGTCAACATGTCTGAATCCCTTTACGGCGGCGTGCAGAACCGGCGCATAACGATCCGCGACCTGCAGCACGCGAAAGAGGCCGGCGAGCGCTGGCCGATGCTCACGGCATACGACTACTCGACGGCACGAGTCTTCGACGAGGCGGGCATTCCGGTGCTCCTCGTCGGCGATTCCGCCGCAAACGTGGTGTACGGCTACGACACGACGTTGCCGGTGACCGTCGACGAGCTGCTTCCGCTCGTGCGCGGCGTCGTCCGGGGCACTTCGCGGGCACTCGTCGTCGCGGACATGCCGTTCGGCAGCTACCAGTCCTCACCGCAGCAGGCGCTCGACACGGCAGCCCGGTTCATGAAGGACGGCGGCGCGCAGGCGGTTAAGCTCGAAGGCGGGCGCCGGGTCGTACCGCAGGTCGAAGCCCTCGTGGGCGCGGGCGTGCCGGTCATGGCGCACGTCGGGCTCACCCCGCAGTCGGTCAACGCGCTGGGCGGCTACCGCGTGCAGGGTCGTGGCGACGAGGCAGCGCACCGGCTGCTGCAGGCCGCCAAGGCGTTGCAACACGCGGGCGCGTTCGCCGTGGTCATGGAGGTCGTGCCGGCCGAGGTCGCGCGCGAGGTGACGGCGCAGCTGCACATCCCGACGATCGGCATCGGCGCCGGCCCCGACTGCGACGCGCAGGTTCTCGTCTGGCAGGACATGGCGGGGCTGCGCACCGGTGGCCGCAAGCCCAAGTTCGTCAAGGAGTTCGCCGACATGGCAGGCATCCTGCGCGGTGCCGCCGAGCAATTCGGCGACGAGGTACGCGCCGGCAGCTACCCCGCCGAGGAGCACGAATATCACTGACTCATCCCGCCGTGGGCGGATCCGCGTCCCCACCGCTCGCTGCCTTATCCCGCCGTATGCGGATCCGCGTCCCCACCACTCGCTGCCTTATCCCGCCATGTGCGGATCCGCGCCCCCACCGCTCGCTGCCTTATCCCGCCGTATGCGGATCCGCGTCCCCACCACTCGCTGCCTTATCCCGCCG
>DASXRA010000183.1:0-4388 GCA_036506855.1 Jatrophihabitantaceae bacterium | reverse complement strand
CGCTCCGGCCAGCTGCTCGGGCACGTCGGAGGCCACGGCGACAGTGACGATCGACTGCTCGGCCTTGCTCGCGACGAGCGCGAGCTGGTCGCGGCGGCTGCCGTCGAGTTCGGCGAAGACGTCGTCGAGCATCAGCACCGGATCGTGGCCGGCACCGGGGGATTCGTCACGCAGCAATTCGTAGCACCCGAGCCGCAGGGCGAGCGCCGTCGACCACGACTCACCGTGGCTGGCGTAACCGCGCACGGGCAGCTCGCCGATGCGCAGCTCAACCTCGTCGCGATGCGGGCCGACAAGGTTGACGCCGCGGTCGACCTCCTGGGTGCGCAACCGGGCGAGCTCGGCCAGCAGCGCCGCCTCGAGCATCTCGACGCTGCGGTCATCCGGCACGCCGCCGCTGATCGAACTCACGTAGCTGATGCCGAGCGGGGCGCTGTCCGGGGCAACCTGCGCGTAGGCGAGCGCCGCATGCGGGCGCAGCGCATCGACGGCGTCGAGCCGAGCGGCGAGCAGCGCGGCACCGTGCTGCGCAAGGTGGCCGTCCCACACGTCAAGGGTGCGCAGGTCGCCGGTGCCGCCGGAACGGCGGGCCGACCCGGCAGACTTGAGCAGCGTCGCACGCTGTTTGAGCACGCGCTCGTAGTCGGCTCGGACGGCGGCCATCCGCGGGCTGCGCTGCACGAGCAGGTCGTCGACGAAACGGCGGCGCTCGCCCGGGTCGCCGCGCACGATCGCGAGATCCTCCGGGGCGAACAGCACGCAGCGAAGTACGCCGAGCACGTCGCGCGGGCGAGTGACTGCCGCGCCATTCAGCTTGGCCCGGTTGGCGCGTCCGGGTGCGATCTCGACCTCGACGCGCAACTCGCGTCCCGCGGAGACGATGGCCGCGCGAACGACGGCCCGCTCGGCTCCGGTGCGGACGAGCGGCGCGTCGGTCGGGACGCGATGGCTGCTCAGCGTCGACAGGTAGCCGAGGGCTTCGAGCAGGTTCGTCTTGCCCTGGCCGTTCGCGCCGACGAGCACGGTCGGGCCCGGCTCGAACGTGACGTCCGAGCTAGCCCAGCTGCGGAAGTCCACGACCGACAGGTGCCGCACATACATGACAGGGCGCTAGCGCGGTAGCCGCATGGGCATGATCAGGTAGTAGTACTCCTCGTCGGACTCCGCCGGGCGCAGCACGGTCGGCTTGTTCGCCGACGGGAACAGCAGCCGGGCACTCGACGTGTCGAGCGCGCCTAGCCCGTCGAGCAGGAACGTCGCGTTGAACGCGATCGTGATCGGCTCGCCGTCATAGACGACCTCGAGCTGCTCCTCGGCGCGGCCCTCGTCGTCGCCGCCGGCGCTCAGGTTGACCCCGCCCTCGGCGAACTCGAGCCGAACCGGGGTGCTGCGATCGGCCAGCAGCGCGACCCGCTTGACTGCCTCGACGAACGGCGCGACCGCGACCTCGGCGGTGGCCGACCACTCGGTGGGCAGCAGCGTGCGATACGGCGGGAACTGCGGGTCGAGCAGGCGCGTCGTTGCCCGGCTGGCACGTCCACCCGTGGCACCGCTGAAACCGATGATGCCGTCGCCGGCGCCGGCCGAGGCGGACAACGCGATCGTGAGTTCGTCACTCTGCGCCAGGCTGCGCGCGGCGTCGGCGAGGGTGCGTGCCGGGATGACGACCTGGGCGGAAGCCTCGCCGGCGCTCGACGGGTTCCATGCGAGCTCGCGGACGGCCAGCCGGTACTTGTCGGTTGCTGCGAACGTCAGCTTTTCGCCGTCGATCTCCAGTCGCACGCCGGTCAGCATCGGCAACGTGTCGTCGCGTCCGGCCGCCACTGCCACCTGCGCGACCGCCGTGGCGAATGCCGCGCTGTCGACCGTGCCGGCGGTGGTCGGCATTTGTGGAAGCTTCGGGTAGTCCTCGACCGGCATCGTCGGCAAGGTGAACCGCGCCGAACCACAGGCGATCGTCAGGCGCGAGCCGTCGACGGCGACGTCGACCGGGTGCGGTGGCAGCGACCGCGTGATGTCGGCGAGCAGCCGGCCCGACACGAGAGCGCTGCCTGTCGTTGCCGCCGCGACTTCGAGGTCGACCTGCGTGGAGGCCTCCAGGTCGAATCCCGAGATCGACAGCGTCGAGTCGTTCACGTCGAGCAGCAACCCGGCCAGCACCGGGATGGTCGGGCGGGTGGCGAGGCTCCGCGCTGCCCACGCCACGGCGTCGGCCAGCGCGTCACGCTCGACCCGGAACTTCATGGTGCCTCCATCGGTGCGTCCCCAGATCGGGGTCGGTTAGTGCTTTGGTATTTGACCTGTAGGTAGAGCAATCATCGTCTGTCGTCGTAACAGCTGTGGATACTGGGGACAACCGGCTGCCGCCCAGTAAACACGCGGGCTATGACTGTGGACGAGAGGCTCGCCTCGCGACGCTGCACTGTGCGGGTCCGGTGGACGGACGAATGATGTGCACCGCCACCCACAGCTCGGCGTCGACTGTCCACAGGGGCGCCCACATTATGTGGACGGTCCACCTCGATGGTCACGCGCGGGCTCGCGACTTGATCCGGCTGGTGAGCTCGCTGATCTGGTTGAACACGCTCATCCGCTCGGCCATCAGGCCGCGGATCTTTCGGTCGGCGTGCATGACGGTCGTGTGGTCGCGTCCACCGAAGGTCTGGCCGATCTTCGGCAGCGACAGGTCGGTGAGCTCGCGGCACAGGTACATGGCGATCTGTCGGGCGCTGACGAGCACCCGGCTGCGCGAACTGCCGGTGAGATCGTCGAGCGAGACCGAGAAGTACTCGGCGATCACGGCCATGATGTGCGCGGCGGTGATCTCCGGGCTGTCCGATTCGCTGATCAGATCCTTCAGGACGATCTCGGCAAGCTGCATCTCGACGTCCTGCTTGTTCAAGCTCGCGAACGCGGTGACGCGGATCAGCGCGCCTTCGAGCTCGCGGATGTTGCTCTGGATCTTCGTCGCGATGAACTCGAGCACCTCAGGCGGCGGGTTCATGCCTTCCTGGGCGGCCTTCTTGCGCAGAATCGCGATGCGCGTCTCGAGGTCGGGCACCTGCACGTCGGTGATCAGGCCCCATTCGAACCGGGTGCGCAGGCGGTCCTCCAACGTGGACAGTTGCCTGGGCGGGCGGTCGGAGCTGATGACGATCTGCTTGTTCGCGTTGTGCAGCGTGTTGAACGTGTGGAAGAACTCCTCCTGCGTGCGCTCGGCACGCTCGAGGAACTGGATGTCGTCGATCAGCAGCAGATCCTGTGACCGGTAACGACCCTGGAACGCTTGCATCTTGTCGTCACGCAACGAGTTGATGAAGTCGTTCGTGAACTCCTCGCTCGATACGTAGCGCACTTTGATACCCGGGAACAGGCGCTGGGCGTAGTGGCCGATCGCGTGCAGCAGGTGCGTCTTGCCCAGTCCGGAGTCGCCGTAGACGAACAGCGGGTTGTACGCCTTCGCCGGCGCCTCGGCCACGGCGACGGCGGCCGCGTGGGTGAACCGATTGCTCGACCCGATGACGAACGTGTCGAAGGTGTACTTCGGATTGAGCCGGGCATCGCGGTCGCTGCCCCGCGAGTTGCCGCGGTCGACCGTGTACGGCACGGGCTGCGGCGGGGCGCCGCGCTGGTTCGGCGTCCAGTCGTCGAAACGTGAATCAGCGAAGTCGCTGAGATCCTCGGCCTGCGCGCTCGTGGAGTCCGTGCCGGTTTCGCCCTGCTCGTCGGTGTGCTGAACGGTAACGGCGACCCGGATCTCACGGCCGAGCTCGGCGCTGAGCGCGGTCGCAATCATCGGCCGGAGCCGGTTTTCGAGGTAATCCTTGGCGAACTCGTTCGGGGCGGCGAGTAGCGCGGTGTCCTCGACGAGCCCCAGCGGTCGCGTCAGCCCGATCCACGCTCGGTGATGCGGCCGAATGGTGTCGTCGTCGAGGCGGCGGATGGCGCGTGTCCATACTTCGCCGAGATCCGTAGTTTCGTCCAAGAGCCCAGTCCATCCCCCCAGGTCGTCGGTCTCCCCGCCGCCCTCCGCTGACGATCTCACGCGCTGCCCTGGGCCGCACGCCGGCCGGGGGCTGCTCTTGGCGAGTCAGTCCACAGCATCGTCCACAGACTGTGTACGCAAGCGCGCGATCGGTTCGCCGACGACGTGCCGCGCTGCTGCGAGCGGCACAGGCAGGTGAACCTAACAGCGCGCGCGAGATCGTCACAACTGAACCCGGCGTGTCGTTGCACTGGGCTACAAGGTGCATACCGTACGGTGGACGGTTCGCCGGTCGCCTGGTTTGACCCGGACCTCAGGTCATCCGTACCGTAGGTCGTTCCCCAGGTTGTGGACGGACGCCGTGCGGCGCTCCTCCGGTGCCCGGGGGCCAGACTTGCGCGGT
>DASXRA010000182.1:0-3933 GCA_036506855.1 Jatrophihabitantaceae bacterium | reverse complement strand
GCAACGAATCGCGCAAGATCCTCGGCATCCCAGGCCTCCTCGTCTCGGGCACCTGCGTGCGGGTACCCGTCTTCACCGGCCACTCGTTGTCGATGAACGTCGAGTTCGCCCGCCCGCTTTCGGTGGCGCGCGCGACCGAGTTGCTGGCCGGCGCACCAGGTGTCGAGCTCAGCGACATCCCGACGCCGCTGCAGGCGGCCGGCGCCGACCCGTGCTACGTCGGCCGTATCCGGCAGGACCCGGGCGTCTCAGACGGGCGGGGCTTGGCCCTGTTCGTCAGCAACGACAACCTGCGCAAGGGCGCTGCCCTCAACGCCGTGCAGATTGCTGAGCTCGTCGCGAGCGAGCGGTGATCCACGAGCTCGTTCGGCGAGTTCCGCGCGTCCGCGCGAGCGCCAGCGACACCGCCGCCGCGACGCCCGCCGTGCAGTTGCGCGATGCGCGGCTGGCGGGTCTGGCACTGCTCGTCGTGTTCGTGCTGGCCCGGCTGGTGCGAGTGCACGGTCCGGGTGGCTTCGTCGTGGCGGGCAGGAGGTTCGTCGGGCCCGGGGCTCCCGGCGAGCTGCGCGTGGGTGGCGGGGGTGGCTACGACGGCCAGTTCGTCTACCGCCTCGCGCTGGATCCGTTCACCCAGAGCGTCCGCGGCCACCACATCCTTCTCGACAACGCCGGTTACCGGCAGCAGCGCATCGTCACGGCGCTGCTGACTCATGTGCTCGCCTGGCTGCCCGGGCTCGGCATCGCCCTGGCGCTGATCCTCGTGAACACGCTCGCGGTGGGCGTCGCGATCTGGGTCGGCACCCGCCTCGTGGCCGACGCTGGCACGCACCCCGGCTGGGGACTCGTCCTCGCTGCCCCGGCGTGCATCCCGATCTCGGTGGGACGCGACCTCACCGAACCGGTCGCCTGGGCCTCGGTGCTGTGTGCGCTGTTGCTCGTGCGGAGGGGCCGATGGCCGCTCGCGGCCGCCGCGCTGACGGTCGCAGTGCTCGCCCGCGAGACGTCGCTGCTCGTCGTCGCGGGACTCGGCGCGGGCGCGGCCTGGGACGCGTGGCGAGCACGGCAAGAGCATCGGCCGATGCCGTGGCCTGCGCTGTGGCTGCTCGTGCCGATCGCGGTCGAGGCCGCCTGGCAGGGCTGGCTGGCGCACGTCTGGGGCGTGCTGCCGATCCGGACCGGCCCGTCGAACACCGCCGCGTCCACGCCGCTGCTCGGCGTGCTGCGGTCGATGTTCTACGTGACGCCCGGCGGCAATGCGCTGCGCGGCTCGGTGTTCGTGATCGAACGGTTCGCGACGCTGGCGCTGATCGCCGCGGCGGCCTGGCTGATCTGGCGTCGGCGCACACGCATCACGGTCGGCGAGGGCGTGGCCTGGCTGCTGGCCGTGGGCCTTGCCGTGTCGGTGCGCCGCTGGATCAACGACGTGCAGTTCCTGCGCGCAACCTACGAGTCGTGGGCGCTGTCGGTGCTCGTGCTCGTCAGCTCGACCGACCGGCGTGCGCGGCTCGTCCTCGCCGGTGCCGGATCGGTGACCCTCGGCGTCGCCGCGATGTACGTCGCCTTGGTCTAGCGCGCGTTCCATTCGAACGGCGCCATCTCGCGCAGGACGCGCCGCCGGCGGTTACGTGGCAGGTGGTCGATGTAGAGGATGCCGCGCAGGTGCTCGGTCTCGTGCAGCAGGCAGCGCGCGAAGAATCCGGTGCCGGTGACCTCGAGCGGTGCGCCTGTCTTGTCGACGCCTCGCGCGGTGGCGACCGACGGGCGGGCCAGCTCGTGGTACGGCCCCGGGACGGACAGGCACCCCTCCTCGCCGTCGTCCTCCGGCCCGGACGTCGAGACGATCTCGGGGTTGACCATGTGCCCGACGTGCTGCGCGCCGTCGGCGTCCGGGCAGTCGTACACGAACACCGCGAGGTCGACGGCCACCTGCGGCGCGGCGAGGCCCACCCCGGCGGCGATGTGCATGGTGGCGAACATGTCGTCGATGAGCGTCGCCAGCGAGTCGTCGAAGGACGTCACCCGCTCGCTGACCTTGTGCAGCACGGGATCGCCGGCGACGACAACTTTGCGCGGATTACCTGCCACGAAGGGCGAGCCTAATCGGTAACGAGCACCGGACCCGTCGCAGGCGCCCGCTGATCGACGAGCCAGGCGGCGCCGGCCAGGCCGCCGAGCACGACCGTCACTACCGCGCAGTTGAGCAGCACCCGCCCGTACCCGTGCAGACCGACGTCGACGAACGGGTACCGGTACCACGACGTCGCCGCGCCGTGCCAGAGCGTGTACCCGAGATAGGCCACCGGCCAGATCAACGCCAGCCGCACCGTCGTCGCGTCGATCCGCGGACGCGGCCCGAACGCGAGCCAGCCCAGGACGGCCGCGATCGGCGAGACGTAGTGCAGCGCGACGTCGGCTGCGCGGTCCCATCCGGTGAGGTTCTGCAGCCCGGCGAGCACCGAGTGGTAGATGACTCCGGTGACGGCGATGCCGATCAGGCCGTCCAGGCGAAGCACGCGCCACCAGCGCCCGTCCCGGAACGGGTTCGCCGCGAGCATCGCCGCGCCCACTGCGATCAGGATGTTGCTCTCGACGGTGAAGAAGCTGAGGAAGCGGATCACCCGGGTCGGCCGCGGCAGGAGTCCGTTGCGCAGCACGATCACCAACTGAACGATCAGCGCCGCCGCGACGAACGCGGCCAGTGCGTTGTGATACACCCGGCTCAGCCGCCCGTCACGCCAGGCGTCCATGCCGTCCCGCTCGCGAGAGTGGCCCATGAGGCGGTCAGTATGGCGTTGGCGGCCCGCTCCGGCCACGCGAACGTCAGGGGAACTTGAGGATCGCGCACTCGTAACCGGAACCCGGGGCGTAAGCCCAGCCGATGCTGAACGAGGTGATGCCCGCATCGAGCAGCCACTTCTTGCCCTCGCCTCGTGCGGTGATCATGCTGACCACCCGTTGCCCGTCCTGGGTGGGGACGGCCTCCCACGCGAAATGCGGGTCGCAGCTCGGCCCATCGCCCTGTTTCAGGGCGCATTGCTGTGCTTTGCCGGAAACCGTCCCGGGCACCGCGGCGCGGCCGTGACTGACTCGGAACTTGTTCACCGCGTCGACCACCCCGCCGTCGTCGCCGTCGACCGCGCACGGTCCGGCGGACAGGCACGGGTTGGCGGTACTGGTCGGCGTCGGATGCGCAGAGGTAGACGGCGTGAAGCTGGCGCTCGTGGTCGGGGTAGACGGTGGCGCGCTCGCGGACGAGGTCGGCGCGGGCTCGGTCGGCAGGATCGTCGCATCGTCGGCGAGACGCCGGTTGTGATTGCCGCCGCCCGAGGTGCCGACAATGACGAGCACGACCGCGATGACCAGCACGGCGAGCACTGCCAGCACGATCAGTCCCCGTACGGCGTTTCGTCGCGATTCCGGATCCTCGTCGTCGTCCCAGCCGGAAGTCAGCAGGTCGCTCACCCATGCTCCTTTTCGACTCGTACGGCGGTTCGGTCCGGGCCGATCGGGTCAGACGCTAGCGATACCGACCGAGTGCGGCCTAGTCCTTACCGCGCGTTACCGTGACGTCGACCGTTCTGCCCGCTACCGGAGGAGTCCGGATGACCGACCGCGACGTGGTCACCGGCGCGTTCAGCTACTCCGGGGCCGCCATCGCCCGAGCGGTCGAGGCGAGCGGCCGGCGGGTGCGCACGCTGACCGGCCATCCGGAGCGGGCGCCGGCGGGCACCACGATCGACGTCCGGCCGCTGGCCTTCGACGATCCGCCGGCCCTGGTCGAGTCGCTGCGCGGCGTCCGGACGCTCTACAACACCTACTGGGTGCGGTTCGCGAAGGGCCGGATCGACCACGACGCCGCAGTGGCCAACTCCACGATCTTGTTCGATGCTGCCCGCGCGGCCGGCGTGCAGCGGATCGTCCACGTGTCGATCA
>DASXRA010000181.1:0-2270 GCA_036506855.1 Jatrophihabitantaceae bacterium | reverse complement strand
GGCGGTCAGCAGCAATGTCATGAGCCGAGGTTCTCCGCGAGCATCTCAGCGAGTACCGCAGCGTCAGCGCCCTCGGGCGCTGGGTGTGCCGGCACGCAGCGAGGAGCGGAGTGGAGGGCCGAGGCGGGCGGTAGTGCGCTCATGGTCGAAACGCTAGCCGCCGGGGATTGCGGGTCGCGGGCCCGTCCCATACCTTTGACTCAGTCAAAGAATGGAGGTCGCCGATGGATGACACGGTCGTCGCGGTTCGCGGCTTCAACCGGTACTACACCCGCGTGATCGGCGCACTCGGCGAAGGCCACCTCGATTCGCCGTACACGCTGACCGAGGCCCGGATCCTCTACGAGCTGGCGCAGCACGAGTCCGTCGACGTCGCGGAGCTGCGTCGTGAGCTGGCCCTCGACGCCGGCTACGTCACGCGCATCCTCACCAGGTTCGACGCCGACCACCTGATCACCCGGCGGCGCTCGGCCGCCGACGCCCGCCGGCAGGTTGTCGCCCTGACCAAGCAGGGCCGTGCCGCCTTCGGCAAGCTCAACCGGCGCGCGAGCAGCGACGTGTCGCGGCTGCTGTCGCCGCTCTCCGACGGTCAGCGGGCCCGCCTGCGCGGCGCGATGGACGCCATCCGGGTGCTGCTCGAACCTGAGACGCGCGCCGGCAACGTCACGGTCCGGGCGCCCGAGCCCGGCGACCTCGGCTGGATCGTGCAGCGCAACGGCGAGCTCTACGCCGCCGAGTACGGCTGGGACGCGACCTTCGAGGCACTCGTGGCAACGATCGTCGGCGACTTCGCCGCCCAGCACGATCCGGCCCGCGAGCGCGCCTGGATCGCCGACGTGGACGGCCAGCGCGCCGGCTGCATCATGTGCGTGCGCGCCGACGGCTCAGCCGACGTCGCGAAGCTGCGGCTACTGCTCGTCGAGCCGTCGGCACGCGGCCTGGGCGTCGGGCGCCGGCTCGTCGCCGAGTGCGTCGACTTCGCGCGCGACGCGGGCTACTCGCGTCTCGTCCTGTGGACGCAGAGCATCCTGGCCGCGGCGCGGCACCTCTACGTCGAGGCAGGCTTCGAACTCGTCGAGTCGGCGCCGCACCACAGTTTCGGCGCGGACCTCGTCGAGGAGACCTGGGCGCTCGAACTGTGACGGTCAGGCCGTCGCGACCTGCGCGGTCGTCCAGTCCAGGGCCAGGTAGCGCTGCCAGGCCGGATCGCGTTTCGCCCAACCCAGAACAACAGCCACCGTTGCCGGTGGCTGCGCGGGTGCGGAAACCAGATGCCAACCGAGTTCGGACAGCAGCCGGTTGCCCTTGCGATGGTTGCAGCGGGCGCATGCGGCCACGACATTCGTCCAGATGTGCTGCCCGCCGCGCGATCGCGGACGGACGTGGTCGATGGTGTCGGCCCGGGTGCCGCAGTAGGCGCATGCGTGCCGGTCGCGGTCGAGCACGGCCCGACGGGTCAGCGGAACCTCGCGCCGGTACGGCACGCGCACGTAGCGGGACAGGCGCACCACGGTGGGTACCGGGATCGAGGTACGTGCCGATCGCATGACCCCGTCGCCGGCCTCGACGACGACGGCCTTCTCGGCCAGCACCAGTACGACCGCGCGCCGGAGCGGCACGACGCACAGTGGCTCGTACGTCGCGTTGAGCACTAGCGCACCCGACACCGGCACACCTCCGCGCCCAAGCTTTCGCGCTTAGTCAACCGGACTGCGGGCGGCTGCGCACGTACTTTCGTCGTATTCCACGGTCGGGCGCGTCGCGGGACGTGCAAATCCGGACATTCGACGTCCCGGCGACGGGCATGGCAAGGTGATCCGGCGTGAGCGCGGTGACCCGGCTTCCCGACTATCTGCACGAGCACAGCAAGGTGCTGATCCAGACACCGATCCGCATCCTGCTGATCATCATCGCTGCCTTGCTCCTGCGCGCGATCCTGCACCGGTTCATCAACCGGATGACCCGGCCGGTGCGCGGCGGCACGGTGCCCCGGTTGCTCAGACCGCTGCGCGAGAAGGTCGACACGACAGCCCTGCTCGAATCGGCCGGTCTGCTGTCCGAGCGCCGCACCCAGCGGGCGGCCACCGTCGCGTCAGTGCTGCGCAGCTTCGTGTCGTTCACGATCTTCGTCCTGGCCGCGCTGATGATCCTCGGCGAGCTCGACGTCAACCTGCTGCCGCTCGTGGCCGGCACGTCGATCGTGGGCGTGGCGCTCGGCTTCGGCGCGCAGAACATCGTCAAGGACTTCCTGGCCGGGATGTTCATGATGC
>DASXRA010000180.1:0-2053 GCA_036506855.1 Jatrophihabitantaceae bacterium | reverse complement strand
GCAAGCGGCGCGTCCGGGCCGAGCTCGCGGCCCAGTCCGGACGACTTGAATCCGCCGAACGGCGTCCAGTAGCGCACCGACGAGTTCGAGTTCACCGAGAGGTTGCCGGACTCGATGGCGCGGCTGACCCGGATCGCCTTGCCGACGTCACGCGTCCAGATCGATCCGGACAACCCGAACGCGCTGTCGTTGGCGATGCGGATCGCGTCGGCCTCGTCGTCGAACGGGACGACCGCCACGACCGGACCGAAGATCTCTTCGTGCAGCACGCGATCGGCGGGGTCGTCCGGCGTCAGCACGGTCGGCGGGAACCAGTAGCCGGATCCTGCTGGCGCACTGCCGCGGAATGCGACGTTGGCGCCGACGTAACCGGCGACGCGTTCGCGGTGTGCCGCGCTGATCAACGGGCCCATCTCGGCCTTGTCGTCGGACGGGTCGGTGACGACCACCCCGGCGACGGCCGCCTCGAACAACTCCATGAACCCGTCGTACGCGCTTCGCTCGACGACGATGCGCGAACGCGCGCAGCAGTCCTGACCCGCGTTGTCGAAGGCGGCGTACGGCGCGCCTGCCGCTGCCGCCGACAGATCGGCGTCCGCGAACACTACGTTGGCGCTCTTGCCGCCGAGTTCGAGCGTCACCGGCTTGATCCGGCGGGCACAGCCGGCCATGATCTCGCGGCCCACCTCGGTCGAGCCGGTGAAGACGATCTTCGCGACATCTGCATGGTCGACGAACCGCTGGCCGATGACGCTGCCCTTGCCGGGCAGCACCTGGAACACGTCCTGCGGGATGCCCGCGTCGCGCGCCAGCTCGGCCAGGCGCAGCGCCGTCAACGGCGTCAGCTCGGCGGGCTTGAGCACGACCGCATTGCCGGCGGCCAGCGCAGGGGCGAACCCCCAGGACGCGATGGGCATCGGGAAGTTCCACGGGACGATCACCCCGACGACGCCCAGCGGTTCGTGGAACGTGACATCCAGGCCGTCCGCGACTGGGATCTGCTGGCCGATCAGGCGTTCCGGCGCGGCCGAGTAGTACGCGATGACGTCACGCGCGTTGCCGGCCTCCCACCGCGCGTTGGTGATCGTGTGTCCCGAGTTCGCGACTTCGAGCTGGGCCAGGTGCTCGCGGTCGGCGTCGACGGCCTCGGCGAAGCGGCGCAGCATTCGTGCGCGATCGCCGGGTGCGACAGCCCGCCAGGCCGGGAAAGCCTTACGGGAACGGGCAATCGCCGCGTCGGTTTCCTCGACGTCAAGCGATTCGACGTTGGTGACGACCTGCTCGGTCGCCGGGTTGATGACCTGCATCGTTACATCCGTTCGAAGCCACGGACGCGTTCCCAGTCGGTGACCGCGGCGTTGAACGCGGCCAGCTCGACTCGTGCGGCGTTGGCGTAGTGGTCGACGACGTCGTCACCGAATGCTTTGCGGACGAGGTCACTGCTCCGGAACAGGTGTGCCGCATCGCTGAGCAACTGCGGCACCTGCTCGGCATCGGCCGCATAGGCGTTGCCGGTGAACGGTGCCTCGAGTGGGAGTTCGTTCTCGATGCCGTGCAGCCCGGCGGCGATCATGCCGGCGACCGCAAGGTACGGGTTTACGTCGCCGCCAGGCACCCGATTCTCGAAGCGCAGGCTCGGCCCGTGCCCGATCACGCGCAGCGCGCACGTGCGGTTGTCGCGGCCCCACTTCACTGCGGTCGGCGCGAACGAGTCGGGCTGATATCGCTTGTAGGAGTTGATGTTCGGTGCGAACAGGTAAGTCATCTCGCGCAGCGCGGCGAGCTGTCCGGCCAGGAACTGCTCGAACACGGTCGACACCCCGCCGTCGCGGTCACCGGCGAAGACCGGCTCGCCGTCGGCCGTCCGCAGCGACAGGTGGATGTGGCACGAGTTGCCCTCGTGCGCGTCGTACTTGGCCATGAACGTCAGCGCGGCACCCTGCTGCGCGGCGATCTCCTTCGCGCCGGTCTTGTACACCGAGTGGTTGTCGCACGTCGTGATGGCATCGTCGTACTTGAACGCGATCTCGTGCTGGCCGAAGTTGCATTCGCC
>DASXRA010000179.1:0-3129 GCA_036506855.1 Jatrophihabitantaceae bacterium | reverse complement strand
TAATAGCTGCCGCTCAGCGCTCGGGCGTACCGGGTGAGTTCGTCGCGGTGACCGCCGTCCACGCCGGCCATGCTGTCGAGCATCGAGGCGAGCGGGCGCTGCTCAGCGCTGAAGCCGACGAACATCGTGCCGTGCTCGCGTACCGACCCGTACGGAGTATTTCGCCGGAAGATCTTGCCGAACTCATCCTGGTCGCTGCGGGCGACGTGGGACGTCATCGGTCGATCCTCTAGTTCGACGCTGTCGCGCTTGGTCCGTCCGATGACCTGTTCTTGTTCGGACGTGCTGAGCGATGTCCAGGCGGCGCTGTCGTGCACCCATTTCTGCAGCAGTAGAACCGTGCCGCCCGCACCGGGCTGATCGGGCGGGACGAGCACGCGCGCCGGCGCTGCTGACAGCGACGGGTTCTCGGTGCCGTCGATGAAGCCGGTGAGGTCGAGATCGCGGTGGTAGGACCAGCCGGCAGTCTCGTCGGCGAGCGCGGCCGACTCGTGCAGTGCTGCGATCACTCCGAGGGTTGCGTCGAACACGAGGTCGTAAGCGCCTCCCGCGATCCACAACGCCAGGTCGTGCTGGGTCGCCGGCATCGTGTATCCGTCGGCGCCGACTACGGGCTGGTCAAAGCCGGCGAGCTCTCGTGGGGCGCGTGCCGGGGCGGCAGCGGACCACAGCTCGGGCCGAAACCCGGTCACCAGGTTGACGCCGCCCATCGTGGTGCGCGGCTCGCTGAGGTTGGCTACCGCGGTCACGAGCGCGAGCGCATCGGCGCCCTGGACGAGATCGAATTCCACGTAGGCGTGGGACGGATTGCCGAGGGCAAATATGCCGGTCTGGGGTAGTGCCACGGTTACCTCGTTCCTGCGGCGTAGGCACCGCGGAGTCTAGGACGAGACCGGCCACCCGCCGAGGCCGTACGGCCCCGGCCGAACCGGGAATGCCACCGTGCTGGAGACCGTTTCGCGGAGCGTCAGGAAGGACCACACCATGAAGATCAGAAACTCGCTCCGGTCGCTTGCCAAGAAGGACGGCGCGATCGTCGTCCGGCGCCGCGGCCGCACGTTCGTCATCAACAAGAAACACCCGCGGTGGAGTGCCCGGCAGGGCTGACCGCACGTACTGGCCGGACCCGGAAATGCGGTACGGTCCGCGTTCGTTCACATGCAAGGATCGGATCTCTCGGGGATCTTCTTGAGGTCCCGGAAACAGAGTTGATCATGACGGAGGCCTACGAGCCGTCATCGCCGGCGGCATCGTCCACCGTTGCGGATGTCATGCGACCAGCACTGACGACAGTGGAGCCGGACGCCCACGTGGCTGCGGCGGCGTATCTGATGAAGCGTGCGGGAGCGACAGCTCTCGTGATAGTCGACGGCGAGCAGACCAAGCGCCCCCTCGGCATCATCACCGAGGCCGACATCGTGCGAGTAGTGGCCGACGGGAAGGACGTGAACGACGTCCGGATCCGTGACCTGATGACGAGTGGCCTGACGGTTTGCCAGGAGACCACGAGCATCCGCGACGCGGCCAAGTCGATGATGCACGGCCGGTTCCGGCACCTGCCGGTTGTCGACGGCGCCGGCCTCGTCGGGATGATCGACATCGCAGATGTGTCCCGCGCATTGCTCGGCCCGTCGGCCTAGTGATCTGCCGAGGCGGCTCGCTGCCGACCGGCCGCCGCAACGTCCTCAGGAGCGATCGGAATACTAGGACGCTCTACGCGACGGCCAGACCGCCCGACGCGCGCCGCGGCGCGTTGTCGAGGCGGACGAACAGGAGGTGGGCATGACTCGTCCGGCTACCGGTCCCGGACGCACAGACGCGGAGATGCCGACCGACGTCAGACAGCGGCCGACTTCGTCCAACACTGACACCAGGGAGTTTTCGCGGCCTCAGCTAGCTGCTGACCCGGCGCTGGCGCCGAGCGCCGACCGCGGATTCGGGGTCAGCTGGCGCGGCTATGACCGCCTGGAGGTCGACAACTACCGCTCGAGGGTCGAGAGCGAGCTCGCGTCCACCCGAACCGCCTACGAACGCGCGGCGCAAGCGCACGCGCAGACCACCGAACGGCTCCGTGCCGTCCAGAACGACCTCGGACGCGTTCGCAGCCAGCTCACCAACAGCCCGACCGCCCTGTCCGATCGCCTGCGCGAAATACTGCACCTCGCCGAACAGGACGCCGACCAGACCCGAGCGGACGCCCAGACCGAAGCTGACCAGATGCGGTCCAGTGCCGTCGCCGACACCGAGACGATCGTGCAACAGGCACGCGAGACGGGTGCTGAGATCGTCAACGCCGCTCGGGCGGAGCAGCAGAAACTGATGGCCGAAGCCGAGCAACTACACGCCGCCGCCCGGCAAGAGATCGAAGACGCCCACGCCGAAGCAGCAGCCCACCGCAGCGAAGCCGACCGCCAAGCCAGCGAGCAGCGAGAACAGGCTGACGCCGCGGCCGCCTCGCGGATCGCCGAGATGACCCAGCAGCTGACCGATCTGACTCGACAGCGCGACGAAGCACTCGCCACGCTCAACGGCCTGCACCAAGGACTTGCCGAGATCCTGGCGTCCACCGCGGGTCCACCAAACGAGCCACCGGCCAGCTAGCTGGACCCCGGCCGGAACGTTCGGTCGGAACGGGCCGCGATCGTGATCGCGACCAGGCTGGCTGAGCCGGCGAGCCACCACCAGGTGTTCGACGAGAGCCCGTTCGAGCCGTGCGCTTCGGGGAGCATGTGGATCCGGCGACCCAGCGGTCCGTACATCGAGGGCACGATCAGCACGAACACTGCGGCCGACGACGCCCAGACGCCGGGTTCGCCGGTCCGCAGCCTGGCCACGGTCGCGATACCGAAGCCGAGCAGCAGGTTGCCGACGAGCGCCAGACCCATGCCCGCCACCGGCAAGGTCGGCGCCGCTGCGAGGACGAGTGCAAGTCCACAGCACAATGGCACCGTCAGCGCGACGGCACGCGCGGCGGTCTGTGCCGCCGGCCCGGACGGCGTGACGTCGACGACTGCGCTGGCCGGCTCATCGAGCGCGAACGCACTCGCCGCGGCGAGCAGTGCGAACGTCGTGGCAAGCAGGGGCCGTCCGACGGCGTAATGCGCGAGCGCCACACCGGATGCTCCAACC
>DASXRA010000178.1:0-18840 GCA_036506855.1 Jatrophihabitantaceae bacterium | reverse complement strand
TATTGGCACGGCGCGTAGCTCTCTCCGCCAAGACGTGAGGCGGTCTTCGCCCGCCGAGAGCAACCAGAGACTGAACCACGCTCGGCGTTGTTGAGCACGCCGTGGGGTCGAACAACTCGGGCGACGACCCGGGCATTCAGCGGATGCCCAGGTTCGCGCCGTACCGTCGGCGCCCGGCGTGACGGCGGGAGGTCGAGTCGTGGCACGTCAAGGCATCCGCACTGTGCTCGCGCAGTTGCCGACCCGCAACTGGTCATTGCGGACGCGGCTGCTGGCCGGCGTCGTCGGACTGGTGGCCATCGCGCTGGTCGTGACGGGAATCGCCGGTACGGCGTTGCTGCGCAGTTATCTGGTGAACCAGGTCGATGCGCAGCTCAAGGTCGGCGTCGGCGCAGTGGGCAAGGCAGTGGCGCGTCGCTTGCCGGGGCTGCCCGGGGGACAGTTGCAACTGCCGACTCAGTTCTGGTTCACCGTGCTTGGCCCGAACGGCGGAGTCGAACGCCAGGTGGGCGGTTCGCTCGGGAAGGACGACCCCGGGCCGGATCTGTCCGGAGTGGACGCCGCCAAGGTGCAGAGTGTGGCCGGCAAGCCATTCACCGTTCCGTCGACGAGCGGCGGCTCGGGGTTTCGGGTACGTGCGGTCGAGCTGCCAGACGGGACGGGCATCACTGCCGTCGCGATCTCGCTGCACTCCGTCGACGACACCGTGCATCGGATGCAGACGATCACCTGGTTCGTCGCTGTGCTGGTGCTCGTGCTGCTGGCGGCGCTCGCGGCGGTGGCGGTGCGGGTGAGCCTGCGCCCGCTGGACGCCGTCGAGCGCACCGCCGAGGACATCGCCGCGGGCGACCTCTCGAGAAGGGTGCCGGCCGGGCCGCCTGGCACGGAGATCGGCAGGCTGTCCAACACGCTCAACGCGATGCTCGTCCAGATCGAATCGGCCTTTGCCGCGCGCGAGCACAGTGAGAGCACGCTGCGCCAGTTCATCGCGGACGCGAGCCACGAACTGCGCACGCCGCTGACGACCGTCCGCGGATACGCCGAACTGGCCCGCAAGGGCGCATTCGTCGACGAGGTGACCGAGCAGCGGGCGATGGGGCGGATCGAGTCCGAGGCGATCCGCATGGGCGGGCTGGTCGACGACCTGCTGCTGCTGGCCTATCTCGACCAGCAGCGCCCGCTGATGGTCACGACGATCGACCTCGGCGCGCTCATGTCCGATGCGGTGGCCGACGCCCGGGCGCGCGATCCGCGCCGGCAGATCGACAACAGCGGCCCGGCCGACCCGGTGCTGGTCGACGCGGACGCCGACCGGATGCGCCAGGTGCTGGGCAACCTGCTCGGCAACGCCCTCGTCCATACGCCCGAGGGCACGCCGGTGCACGTGTCGCTGACGCGGCTCGGAAACGAGGCCCGCCTGGTCGTGGCCGACGAGGGACCGGGGCTGGAACCGGATCACGTGGCTCGCATCTTCGAGCGGTTCTACCGCGCGGATCCCAGCCGGTCGCGAGCACAGGGTGGCAGCGGGCTGGGCCTGGCGATCGTCCAGGCGGTCGCGCAGGCCAGCGGCGGATCGGTCGCGTGTACGAGCGTCCCCGGAGAAGGCACGTCCTTCGAGATGGTCCTGCCGCTGCACGGCTGATCTTCTTAGCCGGCGTCCAGGTTCCTTCCAGCTTCAGTGCAGCGGGCCGCGGTCTGCTTGTCCCCGGCCGAACGCGGCCATGTTGCGACAGGAGCAGGCATGACCCGCACGCGATCACCGTACGAATCGGTTCCCGACGCGTCCCGGCCCAGCGGCGAGCGGCTGCTCGTCGTCGAGGACGAGGCCAATATCGCCGATCTGGTGGTAACCGGATTGCGCTTCGTGGGCTTCGACGTCCGGGCGGCGAGCACCGGCGCGGAAGCCCTTGCGGTTGCGGCTGATTTCCGGCCACACCTGCTCGTCCTCGACGTCATGTTGCCCGACATCGACGGCTTCGAGCTGTGCCGGCAGCTCCGTCGTGACCGCGCCGGTGTCGGCGTGGTGTTCCTGACCGCCCGGGACCGTACCGAGGACGCGATCGCCGGCCTCACCGTCGGCGGCGACGACTACATCAACAAGCCGTTCAGCCTGGACGAGGTGGTGGCGCGCATCCGCGCCGTCCTCCGCCGCATCTCGGACCGCCCCTCGGGCGGCGACGATCCATCGGCGGACGGCGTGCTCCGATTCGCCGACCTGGAGCTGGACGAGGTGCGGCACGAAGTGCGGCGCGCCAACACGTCGATCGATCTGTCGCCCACGGAGTTCGCGCTGCTGCGCTACCTGCTGCACAACAGCGGCGGCGTCGTGTCCAAGGCACAGATCCTCGATCACGTATGGCGGTACGACTACGACGGCGACGACGGGATCGTCGAGTCCTACATCTCCTATCTGCGCAAGAAGATCGACCGGTTCGATCCGCCGCTCATCCACACGGTGCGCGGCATCGGCTACAGCCTGCGCGTCGGCCGCGAGGCGATGCCGGGGGCAGTCCGATGAGGATGCTGCCCAGGCGCGTGCGCGCCCACCCTTGGCTGGCCGGGGGAGTCGCTGTCGTCGTCCTGGCCGGAGGCGGTTCCGCCGGGTACTTCCTTACCCGTAACGACAAAGCTGCCGCGGCGACGACCACGACCACGCAGACGGTGGCTACCGGGACGGTCCGGCAGAGCGTCTCGGCGACCGGGACGCTCGCGCCGGCGTCCGAGGAGAACTTGAACTTCTCGGTCTCCGGCGAGGTGACCAAGGTGGCCGTCTCCGAGGGCCAGCACGTGAAGAAGGGCCAGACGCTCGCCACGATCGACTCGGCGTCGCTGCAGGCGACCGTGGCCCAGGCCGAATCCGCGGTGGCCAGCGACGAGGCACGGGTGGACGACGACAGCAGCAACGACGCGAGTGACACCCAGGTCGCCGCGGACAAGGCAGCGCTCACCGCGGCGAAGAACCAGCTCGCGTCCGCGAAGAGCCAACTCGCGTCGGCGACGATGACCTCGCCGATCAACGGTGTGGTCGCGGCCGTGAACTTGACGGTCGGCGAGTCGGTGTCCGGTAACGCTGCGTCCAACCCGAACGCATCATCGGACTCCTCGTCGAACGACAACAGCTCGTCCGATCCGCAGATCCTGGTGATCAGCACGAACTCCTGGCTGGTGAACGCGACGGTCGACGCGACGTCGGTCGGCCTGATCAAGAAAGGCAATCAGGCGCAGCTGACGGTGACCGGCGCGAGCGACACCGTCTACGGGACGATCTCGTCGATCGGGCTGGTCTCGTCGTCCACGTCCGGCACGGCCAGCTACCCGGTGGTCATCGACGTCACCGGTTCGCCGAGCGGGCTGCACGACGGGGCGAACGTGACGGCCACGCTGATCTACAAGCAGGTGAGCAACGTCCTCGTCGTGCCGACGCTCGCGCTGCACCGCAACGCCAACGGCGGGCAGTACGTCGAGCAGGTGAAGAACGGCAAGACCGTGCAGACGACGGTGCGAGTCGGGATCGCGTCCGGTGGCCAGACCCAGATCGTGTCCGGGCTGTCCGCGGGCGACAAGATCATCGTGCCGCAGGTGACGCTCGGACGTGGCGGGACGGGCAACAACGGCAACGTCACCGTTCCGAGGGGTGGCTTCACGTTCCCCGGCGGCGGCAACATCAAGTTGCCCGCGGGCGGCGGCCCGATCGTCATCCCGGGTGGTGGGGCCGGTGGCTAGCCCGGTGATCGAGCTGGACGAGGTGCGCAAGACGTACCGCACCGGCGCGATCGAGGTCGAGGCGCTGCGCGGGGTGTCCCTGTCGATCGCGCAGGGGGAGTACGTCGCGGTCATGGGACCGTCCGGCTCCGGCAAGTCGACCCTCATGCACATCCTCGGCTGCCTCGACGTGCCGAGCTCGGGCCAGTACCAGCTCGCCGGCGAGGACGTCAGCGCGATGGACGAGATCGACCTGGCCGAGGTACGCAACCGGCGGATCGGCTTCGTGTTCCAGCAGTTCAACCTGCTGGCGTCGATGACGGCGCAGCGCAACGTCGAACTGCCGCTGTCCTACGCGGGCGTTCCGCGCGAGAGTCGCCGGCAGCGGGCCCGCGACGCACTCGAACGGGTCGGGCTCGGCGATCGGGTCGACCACCGTCCGGGTGAGCTGTCCGGCGGGCAGCAGCAGCGCGTCGCAGTGGCTCGCGCGCTCGTCACGGACCCGACGCTCGTGCTGGCCGACGAGCCGACCGGCAACCTGGATTCGGCAGCGGCCGAGGACGTCCTGCGGCTGTTCGGCGAGCTGCACCAGCAGGGCTGCATGGTCGTGCTGATCACGCACGAGGCCGAGGTCGCCGCCCGGGCGGATCGGGTCATCCGCATCCGCGACGGCGCGATTGCCTACGACGAGGTCGGTGTCCGATGACCTGGTCGGACGTCTTCGGCAACGGCTGGGACGCGATCCGCACGCACAAGCTGCGCTCGATGCTGACCTCGCTGGGCATCCTGATCGGCATCGCCGCGGTCGTGCTGACCGTCGGGCTCGGCCAGGGCGCGCAGCAGAAGGTGGCCAAGCAGTTGGCCGCGCTCGGCGGCAACCTGCTGATCGTCTCGCCGGGAAGCTCGACGAGCGGCGGCGTCCGCGGCGGCTTCGGCTCCGCGTCGACGCTGACCATGGCGGACGCGACCGCGTTGACGTCCAAGACCGCGGCTCCGGACGTCAGTGGTGTGGCGCCGGTCCTGCAGAGCTCCCAGGAGCTCGACAACGGCTCGACGAACTGGACGACGACCGTCGTCGGCACCACGTCGTCCTGGCTGCCGGTGCGCGGGCGGACTCTCGAATCCGGACGCTTCATCAACGCGTCCGACCAGGCGAGCGCGGCCGCCGTGACGGTGCTGGCGTCCGACACGGCCAGCGAGCTGTTCGGGCCGATCGACCCCGTCGGGCAGACCGTGACGATCAACAGCGTCCCGTACGAGGTGGTCGGCGTGCTCACGTCGGCCGGCTCGGACTCCACCAGCAACCTGGACGACCAGGCGATCGTGCCGTTCAGCACGGCGTCGCAGCGGATCGTCGGCGGCACGAACCGCACGTCGGTGCAGACCATCTACGTCAAGGCGTCCTCGCCGGACCGGCTCAGCGCCGCGTACCAGGAGACGAACGCGATCCTGCAGTACCGGCACGCGATCACCGCGTCGTCGACGACGGACTTCTCGATCACGACCCAGCAGTCGGTGATCAAGACGAGCTCGTCGGTGGACAACACGCTGACCACGCTGCTGATCGGGGTCGCCGCGCTGTCGCTGATCGTCGGCGGGATCGGCGTCATGAACATCATGCTGGTGTCGGTCAAGGAGCGGACCCGTGAGATCGGCCTGCGCAAGGCACTCGGCGGCACGCCTGCCTTGATCCGGCGGCAGTTCCTGTCCGAGGCGTCCATGCTCGGGCTGACCGGCGGCCTGCTCGGTGTCGCCGTCGGCGTCGGCGGCGCGCTGTTGCTGCCGCACTTCATCTCCAACCCGATCGCCATCTCGGTCCCGTGGATCGCTGTCGCCATCGCGGTGGCGATCGCGATCGGGGTCGGCTTCGGGGTCTACCCCGCCGCACGCGCGGCGAAGCTTTCGCCCATCGACGCATTGCGCAGCGAATGAAAGGCCTTCACATGATCCAGTTCGCCCGGCGCGCGGTATTCCTCGCCGCCGCATCGGTTGCCGCCGCGCTCGTGCTGAGCGCATGCGGCGGATCATCCGGCGCCAATCCGCCGCCGTCTTCGGCTGCGTCGTCGTCCTCGTCCGCGGGTGCTGGCCAGGGGGCTCCGAGCGGTGCGCCGGCCGCCGCGGGCAAGGTCGCCGCGATCTCGGGCACCACGATGCAGGTGCAGAACGAGCAGACCGGCCAGGTGGCGGTGTCGTGGAGCGCGTCGACGAAGTTCCGACATCAGGTCGCGGTCACCATCGCGGACGTGAAGGCCGGCGACTGCGTGGCAGCCGTCGCGCCCTCGGGCACCGACTCGTCGGTGACGTCGTTCACCGCGACCACGCTGACGATCAGCCCTCCGGTGAACGGTTCGTGCACCGGCGGTGCTGCCGGGCCGGGCGGGCCCGGCGGCGGGCGCTTTACCGGCGCGCCACCTTCGGGCTTCCCGTCGGGCAAGCTGCCGTCCGGGCTGCCCTCGGGCGTGCAGGGCCGCCCCGTTGCCGCGGTGGCGGCAGGCAAGGTCACGTCGGTGTCCGGTTCGACGCTCGTGGTCGCCGCGCGGCAGTTCGGTTCCAACAGCACGTCCACCACGAACAAGACGGTGACCGTCGACGAGAAGACGAAGATCACCACCGAGGTGACCACAACGTCGAAGTCATTGAAGGTGGGCAAGTGCGTGACGGCGCAAGGCAAGGCCGACTCGGCAGGCACCGTTGCAGCGACCAGCGTGCGGATCACCGATCCGACGAACGGGCAATGCGGCATCTTCTTCGGCGGATTCGGGGGGAAAGGCAATGGCTGAGCGGGCGCGGTCGCGCCGTCGGCGCCGGGCCAGGCGGCGCAGAGCGATCGCGCTCGTCGTCGGACTCGCGGTCGTCGCGACGGGCAGTGCGGTCGGCATCGCCGCCACGAGCGGCAACGGACCGGCGCGCCGGCTGGCGACCGTCGCTCGCGCGTCGGTGACCCAGACCGTCGAATCGTCCGGCACGGTCACCTCGTCGCTGAAGTTGACGCCGTCGTTCTCGGCGGACGGCACGGTCAAGTCGGTGGACGTGCAGGTCGGTGACACCGTCCGCAAGGGCCAGACCCTTGCCAGCCTGGACACCACGTCCCTGCAGGCGGACGTCGACTCGGCCAACTCGACACTCGCCAACGCCAAGCAGCAGCTCGAGGCGGACAAGACCGGCCAGACGAGCGTCACGCCGGACAACTCGTCGGCCGTGAGCAACTCGTCCGACGTGACGGCGAAGTCCTTGGACGCGCAGGAGATCTCGCCGTCACCGTCACCGTCACCGTCGCCGTCCCCGTCGCCATCGGCGGCAGCGAGGCCCACGAGCTCCGATCTGCGCGGGCTGATCCGGCAGGTCGAGGCCGCGCAGGCCGCGGTCATCGCGGCGCAGCAGCACGTCGACGCTGCCCAGACCGAGGTCGACGCCGCACAGCAGACGGTCGACGCGGACGTCACGCAGAACACCAAGCTTCGCGACGCGCAGCATGCGGCGTGCGCGACGTCCGGCGAATCGCCGAGCCCGTCGCCGACCGACTCGGCGTCGGCCGATTCCCCGGTTTCAGCTGCCTGCTCGGCCGCCATGGCCGACTACGAGGCGTCGGCCGACACGCTGTTGTCGGACATGGCGATCCTCGACGCCAAGATCAGCGCGCAGGACGCCAACCTCGACGTCCTCGACAGCGCCATCACCGCACTCGACAAGCTCGTCGGCCAACTGCAGGCCGCAGCGGCCAGCAGTACCGGCCGGTCGACCACCCCGAGCGGCTCGGCCACCAAGCCGAGCGGCTCGAACCGCACCGCGGCCCCGAACGGTTCCAACAAGTCGAACAGCCCGAGCCTGCCCGCGCAGGACAGTTCGTCGCCCAGTGCGAGTGAGCCGGCCAGCGCGGCGCAACTCGCCGCCGACCAGGCCGCGATCGACGCCGCCGAGGCGCAACTGACGGCGGCCGAGCAGAACCTCGCGGCGGCCACACTGAAGAGCCCGGCCGCCGGAAAGGTCGCCGCCGTCGGGCTGACCGCCGGCGCGTCGTCCAGCGGCAAGACGATCACGATCGTCGGAACCGGCGTGCCCGGCGTCGAGGCCACGGTCTCGCTGTCGGAGGCCAACCTGGTGAAGGTCGGCCAGTCGGTCAGCGTCGCGGTCGACGGTGTCGCGAAGAAGCTGCACGGCACGGTCGAGTCCGTCGGCCTGCTGAGCAGCACGTCCGATTCGACGACGACGATCCCGATCACCGTCAAGCTCGACGCGGACAGCCCCGATCTGTTCGACGGGTCGGGCGCGGACGTCGTGATCACTACCGGGACGGCGGCCGATGTCGTCGCCGTCCCCAACTCGGCGATCCACTCCGGTGCGGGCGGCAGCCACACGGTCACCGTGCTGAACGGCGGCAAGACCTCGACCGTGCGGGTGACCCTGGGCGTCGCCGGGCGTGACCTGACCCAGATCAAGAGCGGGCTCAAGGTCGGCGACCAAGTCGTCCTCGCGGACTTCTCGCAGTCGCTGCCCAGTTCGAGCACGAACAGTTCGAACAACGGCGGCTTCAAGCTGCCGGCGTTCATCCAGTTCGGTTCCGGCCCGAACGGCCAGAACAACGGCTTCGGCAAGAGCGGCCGATAGGGGCGGGCGGGCCTCGGCTCTTCGACGTCAGAGCAGGAGTGCGAGCGCGCGGATGATGGGTTCGCCGAGGCCGCCGAGCCAGCTGGCCAGCGTCCGCAACGGACCGGCGATCGCGGCGCCCGCGGAGGCGAGCGATCCGGTCGACGCGAGCAGATCGGTCAGGCGGCGCAAGCGGTCGGCGACGGTCGGGCGGTCCGGCGCGTCCTTGCGCATCTCGGCGTCGACCTCGTCGAGATGGCCGCGTGCCTCAGCTGCCGCGCTCTGGCTCAGCGGCACCGCTGCGAGGGCCTGTTCGAGCCCGCGAACCGCATCTCGTGCCGCCTCGATGCTGACGGTCGTGCCTTGCTGACCGCCGGCGATCCGCTGGTCGCCTGCCACGTTGTTGATCACGCCGCCGGTCTGCGAGTTGATGTTGAAAGTCACGATTGATCCCTTCGATCGGTCAGTACGGGGGTGGCGGGTACGGCATTGGCATGTCGCGGTCGGCTCGGCGGCGCTTCGCCGACGCCGAGACGTGAAGCACGATGCCGACGATGAGCAGGACCATGCCGATGAGCGCTACAGCGAGGCCGATAACGCCGATCGGGATGCCGGCTACGTCGGGACCCAGCAGTTGCGTGTCCTGTGGATCGGTGTCGGGGCCGATCCGTTTGATGAAACGGAGAATCGTCGCGCCGTACACGATCACGCCGGACACCAGGAATATGAAACCGAGCCACGCCAGCACTCGCGCCTTCGTCTTGGTGCCTGCGATCTCGCGTAAGAAACTCTCTCGTTGCTGCACGTAGGCGTTGTACTGGTTGCCACCGATATTGCTGATCACGCCGCCGTGCTGTTGGCCGATGTCGTACCGGATTTGCGGGTGCAGCTGGGGGTTGGATTGTGGTGGGCTGAATTGTGGCGCTAAGGGCGACACTGGCGGCTGCGCGTGGAAGATCTGCGTTTCGGCGGGACCATCTTGTGCCGTCTCGTAACGCATCTTCACCGTCGCGAGCGCGATTATGTCGCCGTTTCGCAGCCGTGTCGCCGCTGTGGCCGGAACGCCGTTTATCGTTGTTCCGCCGGCCGATCCCAGATCTTCGATCACGGTGCTGTCACTCTCGCGCCGTATCGCGGCATGCGTCCGGCTGACCCGCGGGTCGTCGAGAACGAATCGGGGATTTCGTCCCCTGCCGACAAGCACATTCTCGTCGCGGATGTCGAGCACTTGTCCCCGCAGATGTTCGGGAGACAGGACGACGAGGCGGGGCGAACTCGGGAAGTGATCGATGGACATGATCCCTGCCTTTTGCCGCACGCAAGCAGTCGGCGAACGGTTCGGCGGCGACACTCAGTATGAGACGCCGGGAACCGGATAGATACATGGATCAAGCCGGAACTGGAATTGCCGATTCTTCGTGCCTGATCGACATTCCGATCTGCCAGGATATGCGTATTGCCCGCGGAAGAATGCGGGCCGGGGTTCCCGACTCGAGCTGCTTGTGCTCTGCCTACATCAATGTGAGCAGACCTCAAGCGACCTGTGCCGCCCACCATCGCGCTTAGCGGCGGCGTTGCCCGCTTACCTTCCGGGCTGGCCAGACCTCGGGGGGGTCGGTCTGGCCAGCCCGCAGGGCAAGCGACGGCCGCTGCCTAACAGGGGGACTCCGCCGCCGATGCGGCGGCGGAGTCCCCCCTCGGAGGGTGTCGCTCAGTGGCTGTGGGTCGCGGACGGGGCGGGGTGGCTCGGAGTGGTCTCCGCGCCGGACGGGTGCGTGGGCTCACCGGACGGGTGGGTGCTGGGTGAGCCGTGCGAATCTGCTTCGGTCGGGTGCGCCGCGGATGCGCTGGCGAGCACGCCCTTGCAGTAGTCGGCCACCTTGTCCTTGCCGCCGGCCGTGGTGATCAGCACGGTGAACGCGGGGTTGTCGAGCGCCTTGCCGGGGTTGTCGCCGGCGCCGGCGTTGAAGGCGGTACACAGTCCCTGCAGGTTCGGCGATGGCGTCCCGCTCGGCGTGTGGGACTTGCCAGCCTCGGCGCTCTTCGTGCCGGCGGCGGCAGCAGCCGTCGAGTGGGAGGCGTTCTCGCTCGCCGTGACGCTGGTGCTCGGCCGGCCGGTCGGGTGACTGTCGGGTGAGCCGACCCCCGGCAGGTTGCCGCTGCCGGCCGCGAGGGCGACACCGCCGCCACCGACGGCGAGCAGCACGATCGCGACTTTCGCAGTGGCCAGTTTGGCCAGCGCGGTCTTGAGCATGGAACGTCTCCTCAACTCGGGGATGGGTGAGAGATGCGCCGCCCGGAACGCCATCACAGCGGCCTCTTCGCCGGCCAGCTCGCCGTCGCGCGCGGAAACCGCGGTCGCGGCGAGCAGATTGGCGAGTGGGTCGGAACCGACGCGCCCGCCCGCCCACACGCCGCTGACCATCAATTCAGCGGCGAGCCGGTCGAGGCGTTCTCGGTTCTCGCTCATCTCACTTCCCTCAGCGTCGGAGGATTCGGCTTTGTCACACCCGGTGTTGTCGAGCCGCGGGCATCGCGAGCATCGAGACGTTCCGCGAGCCGGTTCAGGCCGCGGTAGGCCGCCGTGCGCACCGCGCCCGGGCGCTTGCCCAGCACCTCCCCGGCCGCCTTGGCGTCCAGACCGATCACGACCCGGAGCAGGATCGCCTCGGCCTGGTCGGGCGGCAATGTCGCCACTAGGGCGAGCGCGGCGTCGGTGCTGAGCGCTTCCAGGGCCGCGTCGGCGGTGTCGTGATCGGCCGGCAGGTCGGTCAGCTCGTCGAACGATTCACCGGTCGGCGGGCGACGGCGCTGGCGGCGCAGATGGTCGAGCGCCCGGTGCCGGGCGATCGTCGCCGCCCAGCCGCGGAAATCGTCGATCTCGCCGCTGAATGTCGCGAAATCGCGGGCGATCTGCAGCCACGTCTCGGACGCGACGTCCTCGGCATCGTCGCTCACCAGGACGCGCAAGTAGCGGAGCAGCCTGGGCTGGACGTCGCGATACAGCAGGCGGTACGCGTCCTCGTCGCCCTGCCGCGCGGCGAGCAATGCCGCCGAGACGTCGGACGGCCCGTCGCGCATCGGGCCATCGTCTCACCGCACTGGGTGTAGTCGAGGGCGGGTGCGGCGAGTCGCGCTACGTCCGGCCGGACGGGCGGCTGCGTGCCGGGCCGGACGGGTGCGTGCTCGGCGGACCGGTCGGGTGTGTCCTCGTCGGGCTGGGCGGCGGCGTTGTGCTGGGCGGGCCGGTCGGGGTCGGACTGCCGGCCGGGCTCGACGCGGGCGTGCTCGGCGGCTGGTCCGACGACGGGTCGCCCGACTGCGCTGACGAGCTGCCGGGCCCGGCACCGAGCACTGCCGCGCAGTAGGCAGCCACCTCGTCCTTGCCGCCGGCCGCGGTGATCAGCACCGCGTACGCGGGATCGTCGAGCGCCTTGGCCCGGCTGGCGCCCCGCGTGGCGTCGATGGTAATGCACAGATTGCGTACGTTCGCCGGCGGTGTCGCGCTCGGCTGGGCGGACGTGCTCGGCCAGGCACTCGGCGAGCCGCCCGTGCTGGTCAAGTCGCCGCCCGGCGACGACTCCGACGCGCCGGCCGTTATTTCTGCGGGTAGCCGTGCGCCGTGATCATTGCCCAACGAGCCCAGGCCCGGCATGTGTCCGGTGCCGGCGGCCAATGCGGCGCCACCGCCCACCGCGATCAATGCGACAGCTGCCTTCGCGGTGGCCAGCCTGGCGATCGCGACCGCGACGATCGAGCGTTTCCGGGTCGCCCGGCCCGGTGAACGATGGGCGCCGCGTACGGCTTCGACCCGTTGATCCTCTCGCGCCGCAGCCGCGTGAGCGGCGAGCAACTCGGCGAGCGGATCCGAGCCGACACCCCAGCCCACCCACGTGGTGCTGAGCATCTGTTCCGCGGCGATGCGGTTGATGCGGTCTTCGTCCTCGCTCATCTCACTTCTCTCAGGCGAGGGACGCCGTCGATCCCCGTATCGCGTAGCGCCCGGCGGCCGGGGCAGGCCCGGCGGCCCGTTGTGCATGGATCATCCTTGACCATCGGCCGCGCCGGTGTCGAGGCAGGGGGCGTGTCAGATCCGGCCACTGCTCGTGTCGTCGCTCAGGCGCTGCGACAACCACACCGGGACGATCGCCAGCACGATCAGCACCGCCGCCACGACGTCGACGATCGGCGCCTGGTTCGGACGGAACAGGTTGCCGAATATCCACAATGGCAGGGTTTGTACGTCGGGACTCGAGGTAAATGTGGTCACGACGATCTCGTCGAACGACAGGCCGAACGCGAGCAGGGCACCCGCCACCAGGGCGGTGCGCAGCGTCGGGAACGTCACGTAGCGAAACGTCTGCCAGCCGGTCGCGCCGAGATCGGCCGACGCCTCCTCCATCGACGCGCCCATCCGCCGCAGCCGCGCCTGGACGTTGTTGAAGACGACCACCACGCAGAACGTCGCGTGCCCGATGATCACCGTGGTCAGGCCGAAGCCGATGCCCAGCGGGTCGAGCACCGTCCGGAATGCCGCATTGAGCGCGATACCGGTGACGATGCCGGGCAGCGCGATCGGCAGGATCACCAGGAAGCTGACCGTGGTGCGGCCGAAGAACCGGTAGCGCTGCACCGCGAAGGCCGCCATCGTGCCGAGCACCAAGGCGATCACTGTGGCACCGAGACCGGCGCGCACGCTCGTCCACAATGCGTGTAATGCCCCGCTGCTGCGCGCGGCAGCGTGCCACCACGACAGCGTCACGCCAGTCGGCGGGAACGCGAACGTGCGCGACGTGTTGAACGAGTTGACGATGACGAGCAGCAGCGGGACGTACAGGAACAGCAACACGATCCAGGTGATCGCTCGCAACGTCCACCGCAGCCCGGCTGACAACCGCATCAGACGTTCTCCAGCGCGCCCGTGCGGCGCATCGCCAGTAGATAAAGGACGATCGCGATCAGCGGCATGGTCGACAGCGCAGCGGCAAGTGGCTGGTTGTTCGCCGTGACGAGCTGGCCGTAGATGACGTTGGCCAGCAACTGGGTCTTGCCGCCGACGATGCCGACCGCGATGTAGTCGCCGAGCGAGAGTGAGAACGTGAAGATCGACCCGGCGGCGATCGCCGGGAACACCATTGGCAGGACGACCGATCTGATCGTGCGGCCGGGGCGTCCACCGAGGTCAGAGCTTGCCTCGAGCAGTGACGTCGGCAGTCGCTCGAATCCCGCGAAGACCGGCAACACCATGTACGGCAACCAGAGATATGCCAGCGTGATGATCGTGGCGGTCAGTCCGTACCCCGGCGTATGTCCGCCGGTCAGCCAGGTCAGCGGGCCGTTCGGGGCGAGGACGCTGCGCCACGCGTAGGCCTTGACCAGGTAGCTCGCCCACAACGGCGTCAGGATCGCGACGACCATGAACAACCGAGTGCGCCGCGACGCGACCTTGCTCATGTAGAACGCCACGGGGAACGCGATGATCGCGTCGATCAGCGTCACGCCCGCTGCCACGCCGACGGTACGCAGCGCTACGCGCCGGTAGACCGCGTCGGTGTAGACGTCCTGCAGGTTCTGGCCGTTGATCGTCTTGACGACGTTGCCGGTGAACGAGTCGGTGGTCCACAGCGCCGATATGAACATCACCGCGAGCGAGCCGAGGTAGGCCACCACGAGCCACAACATCGGCGCGGAAAGGAGGATCGCCAGCCGCGTTCGTCGCTTCGTTGCGAAGAACGCGGACAGCGATCCCCTGCTCGTGGTGTGCGCGGTCACCTCTGGCTAGCTCGTGATCTAGCTCTTGATCGCCTGCCAGTCCGTGACCCACTCGGAGTAGTCGGTGCAGTTGTTACCGCTGCCGTCGACGCACACCTTGCGCGGAGTCGTCCAGTACGCGATCTGATCCGCGTAGTTCGCGTCGAGCGCGTGGTACGTCGTGCAGAACTGCTTGTCCGACGTCTCGTCGCACGCCTTGGTCTGCGCGGGCGCCTCACCGAACCACTCGGCCACCTGGGCGTTCACCGACGGCGACACGATCCAGTCCATCCACTTGTACATGCAGTTCGGGTGCGCGGCCTTGGACGAGATCATCCACGTGTCCGACCAGCCGGTCGCGCCTTCCTTCGGCAGGACCGTCTTCACGGTCGTCTTCTTGCCGCCGTTGATGGTGTTGGCGATGACCTGCCAGGTCGTGCCGACCTCGGACGTCCCGGACTCGAACGCCTGCACCTCCTTGGTGTAGTCGGCCCAGTACTCGCCGACGTTCGCCTTCTGCTTCTTCAGCAGGTCGACCGCGGCGTCGAGCTGCTTCTGCGTCAGTGCATAGGGATCCTTGATCCCCAGGTCCGGCTGGGTGGCCTTCAGGTAGAGGGCGGCGTCGGCGATGTAGATCGGCGAGTCGTACGCGGTGACCTTGCCCTTGTACGGTCCGGCCTGGTCGAACACGGCGGACCAGGAGTCCAGATCGGTCGAGACCGTCTTGGTGTCCCACATCAGCAGATTGGCTCCCCACCCGTGCGGGATGCCGTACATCTGGCCGTCGACCGAGTTCCACGACTTCTTCTTGAGGAATTCGGAGACGGTCGCGTAGTTCGGGACGAGCGCGGTGTTGACCGGCGCGACGTCGCCGCCGTAGATCAGCCGCAGCGTCGCGTCGCCCGATGCGGACACGCCGTCGTACTGACCGGACTTCATCAGCTGCACCATCTCGTCGGACGTGTTGCCGATCTTGGCGTTGACCTTGCAGCCGGTCTGCTGCTCGAACGGATGCACCCAGTCGACCTTCGGGTCGTCCGTCCCGTCCTCGGCATAGCCGGCCCAGACGATGATGTTCAGCTTGCCCTCGCCGTTGCCCAGGGACGCCAGCTGCGTGCCCTTCGGGGCCTTCTCGCCGCCGCCGGACTTGGAGCTGCTACACGCCGCCAGCGACGTGGCGGCGAGTGTCGCCACCGCCAGCACGCCGACCGTGATTCGACTGATCCTCATTGGTACTCCTCGAATCGTGCAGTGTTGAGTTCGGCGAATGCCTCACTCATGAACCAAGCGAGACCGCCTGTTGCCGGCTCCAGGAGAGCCAGACCTGTTGCCCCCGCGAAAGATCGTGGTGGCCGTCGGCCGTCAGGTTCGGACGAAGGGCCACCACCGTGTCACCTGTGTCGAGCTCGACGACGACGCGCGTCTCGGCGCCTGCATAGACCAGCTCGCGCACCGAGCCCGCGACCTGGATGTCGCCGACCGCGCCGGCTGACTGCTCGGAGACGCTGATCCGCTCCGGACGGATCGCGAACGTGCCCGCCTCGCGGTACACGACCTGCGCGGAGTCGCCGGTCAGCACGTTGGACGTGCCAACGAAGCCGGCCACGAACGCGGATGCCGGACGCTCGTACACCTCGCGCGGGGTGCCGACCTGTTCGACGCGTCCCGCGCTGAACACGGCGAGCCGGTCGCTGAGCGTCAACGCCTCGTCCTGGTCGTGCGTGACGAACATGAACGTGATGCCGACCTCGCGCTGGATCGCCTTGAGTTCGAGCTGCATCTGCTCGCGCAGCTTGAGGTCGAGCGCACCGAGCGGCTCGTCGAGCAGGAGCACTTTGGGCCGGTTGACGAGCGCGCGGGCGAGGGCGACACGCTGCCGCTGTCCGCCGGAGAGCTGGCTGGGCTTGCGCGAGCCGTAGTCGGGCAGCCGCACCATCTCCAGCGCGTCCTGCGTGCGGCGCCGGCGTTCGACGCGGTCGGTGCCGCGCACCTTCAACCCGTAGGCGACGTTGCCGGCGACGGTCATGTGCGGGAACAACGCGTAATCCTGGAAGACGGTGTTCACGTCACGGCGAAACGGTGGCTGGCGCGTCACGTCCACGCCGTCGAGGTAGACCGCCCCGGCGGTCGGCTCCTCGAAGCCCGCGATCATCCGCAGCACGGTGGTCTTGCCCGAGCCGGACGGACCGAGCATGGCGAAGAATTCTCCGGATCCGACCTCGAGATCGACTCCGTCGACCGCGGTGACGGATCCGAACGTCTTGCGCAGTCCACGCAACTGAATCCGTGGTGCGTGCGCGCCTTCGCTCACCGGACCCTCCGTCCCCCATGTGGTGTGCAGCCTAGGGGTGAGCCATGCCTGCGCGCATCAGGGAGAAGATCCGTTGTGAAGGTGTGACCGGGCTACAGCAGGGGACGGATCAGGCGTCGCGTACACCGGCGAGTACGAAGCCGACGATCAGCGCAGCGACGGCGTACAGGCAGAACACGCCCAGCCCGGTCCACAGCGACAGCGCGTCGTGGCTGAGCACGATCGTGAAGATCTGGCTGCCGGCGTTGGCCGGAAGGTACGGCATGATGTCGTTGCGCCAGTTCGTCGGCAGCAGGGCGGTGATCACGCTGGCCCCGAACAGCAGCCCGAAGAATGCCGAAAGTGCGCCCGCGGTGTGCCGGATCATCGCGCCCAGACCGAAGCCGAGCAGGCCCACCGCCGCGAGATAGAGGCCCGCGCCGAACACCGCGCGGAACACGCCCGGGTCCGCGAGGGACGCGCTGGTGTGCAAGCCGGGGAAGTCGCGGGCCAGGTCGACCGTGCCGCCGTCCGCGCCGATGAAACCCTTGGTGAGGTCGGGGTGCGCGCCGGACAGGATGGCCTGCCCGATGCCGAACGCGGCGAAGCTGATCACCTCGCCGAGCACGAACGTCGCGCCCGCGAAGACGAACGCTTTCGCGGCGAGGACGGCGCGCCGCTGTGGGACGGCGGAGAACGTCGCGCGGATCATCCCGGTGGCGTATTCCGAAGTGATCACCAGGACGCCGAGAGTTCCGATCGCGATCTGCGCAAGGTAGATGCCGTTCAGACTGGTCAGCGTCGGGTCGAAGCCGTCGAGCTTGCCCGGGCCGTCCTGGCCGATGAGCTGCCTGAATCGGATGCAGATGACGACGGCAAGCGCGACAGTCGACAGCGCCGCGGCGATGACCGTCCAATAGGTCGAGCGCACCGAACGGAGCTTGGTCCACTCCGAGTGCATGAGGTTGCCGAACCCGATCGTGCTGGCGGGCGCCGGGCTGGTCGCGGGCCGCTGCGCAAGTTGAGTTGTCATGAGACGAGGTCCTTCATGAGCATCGCAGCGAGTACCGCAGCGAGCGCTAGCGAGTGAGGAACGGAGCGATGAGCGGAGTGGAGGGCCGAGGCGGGGGAATTCGTCATGAGACCTGCTCCTGGACGCGGTAGTCGACGCTGTCGTGGGTGAGCTCGAGGAACGCTGCCTCGAGGGATGCCTGGTGTGGCGAGAGTTCGTGCAGGGTGATCGAGTGCCGCGCGGCGAGCTCGCCGATGCGGGCGCAGTCGATGCCGCTCACCTCGATGGCTCCGTCGTCTCGCTCGCTGAGCGAGCCGCCCGCTGCGCGAATCAGACCGTCGAGACGATCGGGGTCCGATGTGCGGACCAGCACGTGACCGGACGCGC
The DNA here is from genome assembly GCA_036506855.1 of Jatrophihabitantaceae bacterium. Classification (GTDB taxonomy): domain Bacteria; phylum Actinomycetota; class Actinomycetes; order Mycobacteriales; family Jatrophihabitantaceae; genus DASXRA01. Next base: position 1,114 of record DASXRA010000178.1, on the reverse strand, counting down.
TCTGCGCGACGATGTCGGCCACGCTGGCGTCGGCGATGAGCCGGCCGCGTCCCACGACGATGACGTGATCGGCGGTCAGTGCCATCTCGCTCATCAGGTGGCTGGACACGAACACCGTCCGCCCTTCGGCGGCGAGATCGCGCAGCACCGTCCGGATCCAGCGGATGCCCTCGGGGTCGAGCCCGTTGACCGGCTCGTCGCACAGGACCACCTGCGGGTCGCCGAGCAACGCGGCGGCCAGCCCGAGCCGCTGACTCATGCCGAGCGAGAAGCCCTTTGCCCTGCGCGCTCGCACTCCGGCCAAGCCCACCAGTTCGAGCACCTCGTCGACGCGCCGGCGGCCGATGCCGTTGCTCTGCGCGAGGCAGAGCAGATGGTTGAACGCGCTGCGTCCACCGTGGACAGCGCGCGACTCCAGCACGGCGCCGATCTCGTGCAGCGGCCGCCGGTGCTGGGCGTATGGCTTGCCGAGCACGCGCGCAGTACCGCTCGTCGGATGGTCCAGGCCGAGGATCATGCGCATCGTCGTCGACTTGCCGGCGCCGTTCGGGCCGAGGAATCCCGTCACCCGGCCGGGCAGCACGTCGAACGAGAGATCGTCGACGGCCAGCGTGGAGCCGAATCGTTTCGTGAGTCCGCGCGCCTCGATCATGAGCTTGCTCGCTGTGTCTGCATGCCAAGATCGTCGGTGCGGACGGACGGTCGGCGCATCCGTTACCGACCCTGATTCGACCCTGAACTCGACCCCGAGACAGACACGAGGACTCCCATGGATGACGACAGCCGGCTCGTCCGGGCGAACGCGCTGTACGAGCGCGCGGTCTTCGGCGGCGACGCCGAGGCGTTACCCGCCGCCGATCGCGAACTCGACGGCAATCGAGGCGGACTTGTCGCTGGCCCGCGGGCGCGTGCTGCACGCCCGGTTCCTGTCGGAGCGGCAGGAGGATCCCCGCGAGCTGGCCCTGTTCGAGCGGGCGGCCGAGCTGTTTCAGCGCCTCGGCGACGTGCGGGGCGAGAGCGAGGCGGCGTTCTGGGTCGGCTGCTTCCACCAGGTCGTGCGTGGCGACTCGGACCTGGCGCTGCCGTTCTTCGAGCGGTCCTACCAGCTCGCCTC
>DASXRA010000177.1:0-4425 GCA_036506855.1 Jatrophihabitantaceae bacterium | reverse complement strand
TACTCGGCCCTGGAGACCGGTGCAGCGTGGCTGGTCGCTTCGGTCACCTCCGTGGCCATGTCCGGCCTCTCGCAGACGCTGGTCAACCGCATCTCCGCTGGCCCGGTGATGGCGATCGGCATGGCGCTGATCGCCGGTGGCGTGCTGTGGACGACGCAGGCTCCCGTGCATGGACAGTTCTGGCTTGACCTGGCCGGGCCGTACTTCGTCGTGGGAGCAGGCACCGCGTTTGCCTTCATCCCGATCTCGATCGCCGGCCTCGGCGGCGTTGCTGAGCACGAAGCCGGCCTGGCCTCCGGACTGCTCAACACGTCGCAGCAGATCGGCGGGGCGATCGGCGTCGCGATCGCATCGACGGTCGCTGCCACACACCTGAAGACCCTGACCGGGCAAGGCAAGGCAGCCGACGTAGCCTTGACCGGCTCCTTCCACTGGGCATTCTGGGTCTGCGGTGTGATCGCACTGCTCGCCATCCCGGCGGGCGCTGTTCTTGCCCGCCGCCCGGCACCCGCAGCGGCCATCCAGCGTGCGGTACCCGCGCTGGAAACTGTCGGAGTCAGCTGACCTCCCGCGTGCGGCTCGAGGCCCTGGAGCCTCGAGCCGCACGCGCCGCATCGACACGCGAAGGAAGAAGACGATCATGAACGACCTGACCGGCAAGACCGTCATCGTCGTCGGTGCGAGCCGCGGTCTCGGCCACGGGATCGCTACGGCCCTCGCCGAGGCCGGCGCCGCGGTGGTCGCGGTGTCCCGCACCGGGGCGGAGTTTCCCGCGCTGGCCAACGGCGCCGGCACCATCCAGGCAGAGATCGCCGATGCCGGTGACGCCACCGTGGCAGCCAGCCTGTTCGACCGTTACGAGCCGCAGGCCGTCATGCTCGTGGCCGGCGCAAGCCCGCACATGCGTCCGCTGCAACAGCAGACGTGGGAGACGTTCTCGGTCAACTGGCAGACCGATGTCCGGGTCACGTTCCACTGGCTGCGTGAGGCTCTGCTCACACCGCTGCGCCCGGGCAGCAGGGTGGTCGTGGTCAGCAGCGGTGCCGCGCTGAACGCGAACGGGTCACCGCTCAGCGGCGGGTACGCCGGCGCGAAGGCCACTCAGCGCTTCATCACCGGCTACGCCCAGGACGAGGCGAATCGCGCCGGTCTCGGTATCACCTTCACCGCGGTGCTGCCCCGTTTCGCGCCGCTGACCGGCGTCGGCCGTCCGGCGGTCCGGGCCTACGCGGCTCGGGCCGGCCAGTCCGTGCAGGACTACGTCGAGCAGATGGGCCCGGTGGCCGCCGGGATCACCCCGCAGATCGCCGGCACCGCTCTGGTCGAGCTGGTGCAGGCAGACGCCACGACCGTCGCGCCCGAATACATGTTGACCGGCGCCGGGCTGCAGATGCTGACCTGACCCTGCGCACGTCGCGTGCAAGGGGCAGCGGATGCGGTCCGCTGCCGATGGTGCCCCGGGCGACTTAGGCCACGAGCCGGGACGTCACCCCCGGCCAGGGCAGTAATCGCACCGGACCGAGCGGACGCAGTAACAGCAGCGGGTCGATGTACTCGTTGCCACGCCGCGCGCCCCAATGCAGGCAGCGGTCCGGCGACTGGCCATCGTGCGTTCCGTGCACGCGGCCGGCCGGCTGACCGCCGGTGACGACCTGACCGGCCGACACGAGTGGCGCAACCGGTTCGTACTCGGTGCGGATACCGTCGCCATGGGCGATCACGACGACGCCACGTCCGGCGACCCGGCCGGCGAAGCTCACGCGTCCGGCAGACGCCGCGAGCACCTGCGACCCGCGAGGGGCGCTGAGGTCGACGCCCCGGTGCCCGGCCGAGTACGGGGTCGGAGGCGGTTCGAACCGGCGCAGGACGACGATCGGGCCAGGCAGCGGCGCGCGATATCGCGCATCCGCGAGCGTGGGTGCTACGACGGTCGGCGTGGCGCGCAGCTGATCCGCACTGACCGGCGCGACGAAAGGCGCTCCCGAGCCGGCGAGGAGTAGCAGCGACGCGACGACGAGCGCGCGCCGCCGCCACCGGATTCGCAACGGGCCGCCGCGGCGGATCGGCCAGCGCGGTCCGCGGCGCCAAGGCCGGCGCCAGGTCTCGATGTTCATTCGGCCAAGGCTGCCGCCGGTCTGAGCGATGCGACCGGGCAGCTGGCCATTTGTGGATAACTGGTGCCGCTGTCCACAGGCCCTTGACACGGGCAGGGCAAGCGCCCCGGACGCCACATATCCGGCGAACGTCTAAGGACCCTCAGCGCATCTCGTCTACGGAGTTGTCCCGATGCCTAGGTCCTCCTCAGACGAGCACGGTTGGTCGCAGGCGCCTCGCCGAAGTTCGATTCAGGAGGAAATGATGCTGCTCGACCTGTCGACGCAGATGGGAGCCGCGGACTATCGCCGTGCGCAGATCGCCGAGGAGTTCCGCCGGGTGGGCGCAGGCCCGCGCCATGCGAGCCGGCATCGGGTGGGCCGGACCGGCCTCGCCACCCGATTCCAGCGGCTCCTGCGCCGGCGCCAGACGGTGACGCCGGATCGGATGGTGCGCCACGGCGCGAGCCCGGATCCGGCGCGATGACGACGGCGGCCGCGGACGTCCCCGTCGTCGTGCCGCCCGAAGATTCCCGGCAACCGGATCGACGTGTGTCGGTCCCTGCCGTCAAGATTGCAGATGTGCCCCGTCCAACTGGTCCGCTCATCGGCCGTAGCGTCGAGCTCGCCGCGCTGCAGCAACGCCTCGACGATGCCACCACGGCGCGCGGCGCCGGCGCGGTGGTGCTGTCCGGCGACGCGGGCGTAGGCAAGACCCGGCTGCTGGGCGAGCTGGCCAGGCGGGCCGACGCGGGCGGCCTGATCACGCTGATCGGTCATTGCATCGACTTCGGCGACGTCGGGATGCCCTACGTCGCGTTCAGTGAGGCGTTCGGGCGGCTGGTCGCCGAGCGCCCCGAACTCGCCGAGCCGCTGCTCGCCGAGTTCCCGCCGATCGCTCGCCTGATGCCGACGCAGCGGGTCATCGGTGCACCCGCGGCCGCGCCCGACGACCGGGTCGAGCGGGGTGCGCTCTTCGAAGCCGTGCTCGGCGCGTTGACCGCACTGGCCGAGCGCACGCCTGTGCTGCTCATTGTCGAGGACGTCCACTGGGCCGATCAATCCACACGCGAGCTGGTCGGCTTCCTGCTTGCGCGGCTGCGCGACCAGCGCATCGCCCTGATCGTGAGCTACCGCAGCGACGACCTGCACCGCCGTCATCCGCTACGGCGGACCGTTGCCGAATGGGCCCGGCTGCCGCGCGTCGAGCGCCTGCACCTGCCGCCACTGGACCAGGACGAGGTTCGCGAGCTCATCCGATCGCTGAACGCCGAGCCGATGGCCGAGCCGGAGGTCCGCCGGATCATCGACCGCTCCGAGGGCAATGCCTTCTTCGCCGAGGAACTCGTCGCGGCGGCGGTCGACTGCGCCGGCACCGACATGCTGCCTGCCGAGCTCGCCGACCTGCTGCTCGTTCGCCTCGATCGGCTCTCCGACGACACCCGGCACGTGATTCGGGTGGCCGCGGTCGCCGGCAGGCGCGTCTCGCACGCGCTGCTGGCCGAGGTTGCCGACGTGCCCGACGGAGTCCTGGACGCCGCCCTGCACGAGGCCATCGACGCGCACATCCTCGAGCCTCGCGGCGAGGCGGATTACGGGTTCCGGCACGCCCTGCTCGCCGAGGCCGTGTACGACGACCTGCTGCCGGGCGAGCGGGTCCGGCTGCACGCGGCATATGCGGTGACGCTCGCCAAGACTGTTGACGGCACCGCCGCCGAGCTCGCGCGTCACGCCCGCGAGTCGCACGACCTGCCCACTGCGTACGAGGCCAGCATCCGAGCCGGCCACGAGGCGATAACCGTCGGCGCTCCACAGGAGGCGATGCGTCAGTACGAGACGGCGCTCGAACTCGGTGCGGCCCTGTCGATCGACGCGTCAGACCTGTCGCGGCTGGTCATCGACGCGTCGGAGGCGGCATACACCGCCGGCCACCCGCACCGTGCGTTCCAGCTCGTCCAGGCACAACTCGACCAGGTACCCGACGATCTCGATCCGATGTTGCGCGCAGAGCTGCTGTACACCATCGCGACGGCGTCCTTGGGGGTCGACGACGTCGAGTTCGACGTGCTGGGCGCGACGTCCGAGGCGCTGCGTCTCGTGCCCGCCGATCCGGCCAGCAAGTTCCGGGCGAGGACGGCAGCCTTGCACGCCCGAGCGGCGATGGAGCGCAATCGCAACGACGAGGCCGAGCGCTGGGCGACCGAAGCCGTGCAGACGGCCCGCGAACTGGGACGCCCCGAGGCCGCAGCCGATGCGTACACGACGCTGGCCGTGCTGCGCCGCCGCGCCGGCGACCCGGCCACCGCGGCGAGCGGCCTCGCGCAGGCAGCGC
>DASXRA010000176.1:0-4046 GCA_036506855.1 Jatrophihabitantaceae bacterium | reverse complement strand
GAGCTTGCGAGCGGTCCAGATCGCGCGTCGCATCCGGCGGACGGGCCGGCCTAAACGACGGTCAGCGTCACGTCGATGTTGCCTCGGGTGGCCTTCGAGTACGGGCAGAACTGGTGCGCGAGCTCGACCAGTTCGTAGGCCTGCGGTGCCTCGACGCCCGGAATGTTCACTTCGAGGTCGACAGCCAGGCCGAACCCGCCGTCCTCGCTGGACCCGAACGAGACATGCGCCGTGACCGTCGAGTCGGACGTGTCGATGCCCTTGGTCTTGGCGCGATTGGCGAGCGCGCCCTGGAAGCAGGCCGCGTACCCGGCAGCGAACAGCGTCTCCGGGTTGACGGCGGGCTCAGGCGTCGCGCCCGGCTGGGCCAGGTCGAAATCGACCAGGCCGTCGGCGCTCCGCACATGCCCGGAGCGGCCACTGCGGGCTGCGGCGGACGTCGTGTAGGCAACCTTGGTCAGTTGAATCGGCATGTCGCTCCTCTAATCGGACGGTTCTGCCATAACGACCCTAGGTGGGCGTAACTTTCGATCGAGACCCGGGACACTGGACGCCGTGAGCACGCCCGTCATCCGCCGAACCCCGCTGCACGCGGCGACCGTTACCGCGGTGCGCGAGCTCACCCCGCGAATGCGCCGGCTCACGTTGCAGGCGCCCACCGTCGAGCCACCCCGCCCGGCACAGGACGTCGAGGTGGTCCTCGGCGACGAGACCGGACGCAAGGTCAAGCGCCGCTACACCATCCGTCAGTTCCGCGACGGCAACCGTGAGATCGACGTAGACGCGCTCCTGCACGGCCACAGCGGACCCGGGGCGCACTGGGCCGCGACGGCGGTCGCCGGTGATCACGTCCAGTTCTTCGGGCCGCGCGGCAATCTCGAACTGCGCGATTCGGACTGGCACCTCTTCGTCGGGGACGAGTCGGCGCTACCCGCATTCGCGGCACTGATCGAGGCATTGCCGCCGACGCAGCGCGCCATCGCCCTGATCGAGGTCGGCGACGCGTCCGACGAGATCGGGGTCGAGCGCGCCCACGGCGAGGTGGCGATCCGCTGGCTGCACCGCGGCGACGTACCGCCCGGCACGCCCGAACTGTTGGCCGCCGCGATCGATGAACTGCAGACGCCGCCCGGCACAGGCCGCGCCTACCTGCTCGGCGAGAGCCGCGCCGTCGTCAGCCTGCGATCGCACCTGGCCGCGCATCGCATCGGCGTTGGCGAGACCTACCTAAAGGGCTACTGGAATGTCGGGCGGATCGGCCGGGTATAACGCCCGTGCCAGGATCGGCACCGACACCCCACCGACCACTCTAGGGAGCCGCGGTCATGAAGAAGGCCGAGCTGCTCGCCATGATGCCGTTCGCCGTTGCCACCGGGGTCGAGTTCGCCTCGGCGAGGAAGAGTGAGGTCGTCGGCCGGCTCGCGTGGTCCGAGGATCGCACGACGGCCGCCGGCGTCCTGCACGGCGGCGCGCTCATGACCCTCGCCGACAGCACCGGCGCGGTATGCGCATTCCTCAACCTGCCCAAGGGGGCCGGCACGTCGACCGTCTCGTCCAGCGCCGTGTTCATGGGTGCCGTTCGGGCGGGCAAGGTCACGGCCACGTCCATGCCGCTGCACGTCGGGCGCACGACGATCGTCGTCCGGACCGAGGTGCGCGACGGCGACGACCGCCTGGTCGCGCAGGTGACGCAGACGCAGGCAGTTCTCGTTGTGAACGACTCATGACCGATCCCCGCGCCGGCACGCCCGCCACGCCCGCCGACCTCGTCGATGTCGCGAAGCTCGTCACCGCGTACTACGCCGAGCAGCCTGATCCGTCAGTGCCCGAGCAGCGGGTCAGCTTCGGCACGTCCGGGCATCGCGGCTCAGCGTTCACCGCGACGTTCAACGAGCACCACATCGTGGCGACCAGCCAGGCGATCTGCGAGTACCGAAAGGCGCAGGGCATCGACGGGCCGCTGTTCCTCGGCGCCGACACGCACGCGCTGTCCGAACCAGCACGCGTCTCAGCGCTGGAGGTGTTCGCCGCCAACGACGTGACGGTGCTGATCGACTCGCGCGACGGGTACACGCCGACGCCGTCGGTCTCGCGCGCCATCTTGGCTCACAACGCCGGTAGCGGAGCCCGCGCCGACGGCGTCGTCATCACGCCGTCGCACAACCCGCCGTCCGACGGCGGCTTCAAGTACAACCCGCCGGACGGAGGGCCGGCGGGCACCGAGATCACCGGCTGGATCCAGGATCGTGCCAATGCCCTGCTGACCGACGGTCTCACCGGCGTGCGCATGATCAGCTACGCGAGGGCGCTGGCCGCCGAGACGACCCAGCACTACGACTTCCTCGACGCCTACGTCGGCGCGCTGCCCTCGGTCGTCGACCTGGACGCGATCCGCTCCGTGCGCATCGGCGCCGACCCGCTGGGCGGAGCGAGCGTCGCGTACTGGGCGGAGATCGCGTCCAGGTACGGCCTCGACCTCACCGTGGTCAACCCGCTGGTCGACCCGACGTTCCGGTTCATGACGCTCGACTGGGACGGCAAAATCCGGATGGACTGCTCGTCCCCGTCAGCCATGGCATCACTGATCACTCGCCAGCACGACTTCGCGATCGCGACGGGCAACGACACGGACGCCGACCGGCACGGCATCATCACCGCCGACGCCGGGCTGATGAACCCCAACCACTACCTGGCAGTCGCGATCTCGTACCTGCTCGCGCACCGCCCGTCCTGGCCGGCCGATGCCGCCGTCGGCAAGACGCTGGTCAGCTCGTCGATGATCGACCGCGTCGTGGACGGGCTGGGCCGCCGCCTGCTCGAGGTTCCGGTCGGGTTCAAGTGGTTCGTGCCGGGTCTGCTCGACGGCAGCGTCGTGTTCGGTGGGGAGGAGAGCGCCGGCGCGTCGTTCCTGCAACGGGACGGATCGGTGTGGACGACCGACAAGGACGGCATCATCCTGTGCCTGCTCGCGTCCGAGATCACCGCGATCACCGACCGGTCGCCGTCGCAGCTGTACGACGAGTTGACCGACCGCTACGGCCGGCCCGCGTACGCCCGCATCGACGCGCCGGCGTCGCGCGAGCAGAAGGCGCTGCTCGGCAAGCTCTCCTCGGATCAGGTCACTGCCGCCGACCTCGCCGGCGAGAAGATCACCGCCAAATTGACGACCGCGCCGGGAAATGGCGCCCCGCTGGGCGGGCTCAAGGTGATCAGCGAGTCAGGTTGGTTCGCGGCCCGGCCGTCCGGGACCGAGGACGTCTACAAGCTCTACGCCGAGTCGTTTCGGGGCGCCGAACATCTCGCCCGGATCCAGGACGAGGCCCGGTCGATCATCGCCGGTGTGCTCGGCTGAGCGCTGAACGCTGCCCGGACCGAGGTCACCCAGGGCAGGCGCTCGTCGTCGACAGCCGCACCACGATGCCGCCAGCGAGCCCGTACACCACGCCCCGTGTCGAGACGATCTCGTCGATGGTGTTCGGGAACGATTCGACGATCGCCCCGGTTCGCTCGTCACGGCAGGTGATCGATTCGATGTACGGGAATCTCGTCCAGATCACCGACTCGCCGGCCCAGCCGTCCGCTCCCTGCGGGGCTTCACCGTCACCCGCACCGACCGGCGTCAATCTCAGCGTGTCCGGGTCGAGCCGTGCGATGCGGCTCCCACCGGGCGGACCGAAGCCCACCGCCCAGATGCCGGCCTTGGTCACTGCGATCGACTTCGGCAGCAGCTCCGTCAACTTCTGCTTGAGCTGCACGCCCCGGGTCGTCACCTCGAGCAACTGATAACCAACGGTGATCCCCAGCAGGCGGTGCCTTGTCGGATCAGCGGCGAGATCCTGCAGCACCTGTCCGGAGTAGCCAAGTGACGTCGGCACCGAATCACGCGGGCCGGCCATGTAGATCCCGTGGTCGGTATCCAGGAACAGCCGACCGTCGAGCGTCGCGGCGGCGACCACGTCGCGGGAAATCTCCAACCTGCCGAGGGGGGCCAGCGTAGCGGCGTCATAGGCGAATACGCGGGCCCCGGCGACCACCCACACGAGCCG
>DASXRA010000175.1:0-3632 GCA_036506855.1 Jatrophihabitantaceae bacterium | reverse complement strand
ACGTCACGCCGTCGTAGGACTCGACGCCCGGAATCGCGCGCAGGCCGAGGAATTCGAGCGTCGCAGTGAGATCCATCGGCGCGCGGAACGGCAACCGCAGGTCGAGGACGCCGGGCACCGAAGGCGAGCGGTCGCGGCGTGCGGCCCGCAGCCCGGTCGGCGTCGTGGCGAACACGTCCTGGATCGTGTCGTTGAACTGGCGGATGCTCGAAAATCCGGCCGCGAACGCGACGTCGCCCGCCGCCATGTCGGTGGTCTCGAGCAGGACGCGGGCCGTCTGCGCGCGCTGTGCCCTGGCAACCGCCAGCGGGCCCGCCCCGACCTCGGCGACGAGCGAGCGGTGCACCTGGCGCTCGGAGTAGCCGAGGCGATTGGCCAGGCCCGGCACTCCTTCGCGGTCGATGATGCCGTCGCGGATCAGCCGCAGTGCGCGTCCGACGAGATCGCCGCGCACGTCCCAGTCGGGTGAACCTGGCGAGGCGTCCGGGCGGCATCGCTTGCAGGCGCGGTAGCCGGCCCGCTGTGCGGCAGCGGCGCTCGGATGGAACGAGACGTTCTTGCGCATCGGCGTGATCGCCGGGCAGGACGGGCGGCAGTAGATGCGCGTCGTCCGCACCGCGACGAAGAACCAGCCGTCGAAGCGGGCGTCGCGGCCCTGCAACACGCGGTAGCAGGTGTCCGGGTCAGGAATTGGCACGCGTCCAGTCTGCCTGCCCGGTCGGACAACGGCTGGCGGCTTTCGGACGCGACCGGCCTGCCCTACGGCTTGATCACCGTCATCCCAGCCGTGGACGCCGGCCGGTCCATCGCTGCGAGCGCCGTCCCTGCGTCTTCCAGTCCGATCACGCGACCGACCAGCCGTTCCGGACGCAGCACGCCGCTGGTGATGAGCGCGAGCATCGCCGGGTACTCGTGCGCCGCCATGCCGTGCGAGCCGTAGATCTCCAGTTCGCGCGCGATGACCTGGTCCATCGGGATCGGCGGCGTGGACGCGGCGCCGTGCAGCAGGCCGACCTGGACGTGCCGCCCGCGGCGCCGAAGGCTGCGCACCGACGCCGCCGCGGTGGCGGCCGAGCCGAACGCGTCGATCGAGACATGCGCTCCGCCCCGGGTGATCTCGCGGACGGCGGCCGCCGGGTCTTCGCTCGCGTCCACGACCGCCTCGGCGCCCAGCTCGCGGGCTCGGTCCAGCGCCGCCGTCGCGACGTCGACCGCGACGACGCGGGCGCCGACCGCGGACGCGATCATCACGGCCGACAGGCCGACGCCGCCGCAGCCGTGCACGGCCAGCCAGTCGCCGCTCGTGAGACGCCCGTGCGTGGTCAGCGCCCGGAACGCGGTGGCGAACCGGCAGCCGAGCGATGCCGCGGTGACGAAGTCCATCGAGTCGGGCAGCCGCACCAGGTTCAGGTCCGCCGCGTGGATCGCGACCCGCTCGGCGAACGACCCGGGTCCGGTGAAGCCCGGCTGGGTCTGGTTCGGGCAGACCTGCGCGTCGCCGGCGTGGCAGTACTCGCAGGCCCCGCAGCCGCACACGAACGGCACGGTCACCCGGTCGCCAACCTGCCACCGGGTCACGTCGCGGCCGAGTTCGGCGACCGTGCCCGCCAGCTCGTGCCCCGGGACGTGCGGCAGCGCGACCCGCTCGTGCCCCGTCCAGGCGTGCCAGTCCGACCGGCACAGGCCGGTGGCGCCGACCGCAAGCACCACGCCGTCGATCGGGCAGGCCGGTTCGGGTACGTCCGTCAGCGTCGGCATGGCGCCGTAATCGGCGAAGACGACTGCCTTCATCGGACGTTCGCCGACGTGATCAGCATGTCCATCGACGCATTCTGTCGGAATCTGGGTTGATCAAGCTGCAGGAGACGAACGGCTCGACCATCGTCAGCAGCGCGACCAGCACGCTGACACTGAGCACGGCCTGGCAGCAGATCACCGTCAGCCGCGCGATGCTCCAGCCGGGCGCCACCGCGCTGAACTTCAACGCCTACGTCACCAATGTGGCCGCCGGGGCGACGGCGTTCTTCGCGGACGACGCGGCGATCACGCTCGGTTGATCGGCTCGCCAACGCGGGTCGGCTGGCGCGCTTCGGCGTGAGATAGTTCACCTGAGGAGCGGCCGACCCGGGGGGGTGCGGTGAGTGTCGACGCACCGAGCGTCTCGTCGCGACGCCTGATCTCCCGGCGCCTTCGCGGCGCGGCGATGTGCACCGCGGCGATCTGTGCCGCGATCACTGCCTTGCTGGGCGCTCGCTACGCGGGTGTGTCCTCGGCGGGCCGGTTCGACAATGCAATCGATCCGCGCCTGACCAGCCGGCTAGGCGAGCACCATCGGCTGATCGGCGCCGTGTTCGGCATAGGCGGGCCGCTTACCGTCACCCTGCTGACCGCGCTCCTCGTCGTGACCCTGCTCGTCCTGCGACGGCCGCGGTTTGCGCTGCTGGCCGCGCTCGCTCCGCCGGTGGCGTCCGCGATCACCGAATGGGTGCTCAAACCACTCGTCGAGCGAGACCGTCACGGCAGTTGGTCGTACCCCAGCGGCCACACCACTGGGATCTTCGCGGTTGCGCTCGTCGTCGTATTGCTCGTGTTCGGCCAGACGCCACGGCTTCCTGTGGCTGCGCGGCTCGTCGTCTCGGCCGGTCCCCTTGCGGTCGCTACCGGCGTGGCCCTCGCGTCGATCGCCGCCGGTCACCACTACGCGACAGATACCGTGGGCGGCGCGTGCGTCGCCCTTGCGACAGTCCTGATCCTGAGCCTGTCAGTGGATGCAGCTGCGGACGCGCGCGCATCGCGCTGAACGCCCCGATCAGCCGGTGTTGCGCAGGCCGGCGGCCACTCCGTTGATGGTCAGCAGCAGGGCGCGTCGTAGCTCGGGCGGCACAGCCGATTCTTCCGACCGGACCCGGGACAGCAGGTCGACCTGCAGGTACGAGATCGGGTCGAGGTACGCGTCGCGGACGCCGAATGTCCTTTGCAGCAAAGGAGAATTGTCGAGCAGCGATGTCTCACCGGTGATGCGCAGCACCTCGCGGACGGTCAGGTCGTGCTCGGCGCGAACCACGTCGAACAGCCGTCGCAACGGTGCGGGTACGAGTGAGGACACATAGTGTCCCGCGATGTCCAGGTCAGTCTTGGCGAGTGTCATTTCCACGTTCGACACGAACGTGCGGAAGAAGTGCCACTCGGCGTGCATCTCGGCCAGCACATCCGCGAAGCCGGCCTCGCGCGCGGCGAGCAGGCCGGACCCCACGCCGAACCAGCCGGGGACGATCTGGCGCGACTGCGTCCAGCCGAACACCCACGGGATCGCGCGCAGCCCGTCGATGCCGCCACCGGACGACGGACGCCGCGACGGGCGTGAGCCGATGTTCAGCGAGCCGAGCTGCTCGACCGGCGTGGACGCGATGAAGTACGCCGGCAGATCCGGGTCGTCGAGCAGGCGCCGGTAGGCGGCGAACGCGGCGTCGCTGACGAGGTCCATCGTCTTGTCCCACGTGTCGAGCTGCTCGGCGGGCTGGCGCGGCGCGCGGTGCAGCGTGGACGCCTGCAGCACGGCGGCCACGGTGAGCTCCAGGTTCTCGCGCGCGAGCGCCGGCAGGGCGTACTTGTCGCTGATCACCTCGCCTTGT
>DASXRA010000174.1:0-18591 GCA_036506855.1 Jatrophihabitantaceae bacterium | reverse complement strand
CTGACGGCGTGGGCGTATCGCGTCGAGCGGGACGCGGGCGCGGTGCCGGCGTACCTGTGCGAGCTGAAGGTCGACGGGCTGGCGGTCAGCCTGCTGTACGAGGGCGGCCGGCTCGTCCGGGGCGCGACCCGTGGTGACGGGCGCACCGGCGAGGACGTCACGCCGAACATCCGCACCATCGACGGCGTCCCGCACCGGCTGGGCGGTTCCGACGCGCCTCGCGTGCTGGAGGTCAGGGGCGAGGTGTTCTTCCCGGTCGCCGACTTCGAGGGCCTCAACGAGGCGCTGGTCGCGGCGGGCAAGGCGCCGTTCGCCAACCCCCGGAACACGGCAGCGGGTTCGCTGCGGCAGAAGGACCCGCGCGTCAGCGCGTCGAGGCCGCTGCGCATGGTCGTGCACGGGGTGGGCCGCGTCGTCGCCGGTCCCGAGATCAGCGCGCAGTCGCAGTGGTACGAGGCGCTGCGCGGGTGGGGGTTGCCGACCTCCGCGCGCGCCGAGGTCGTTCCCGATCTGACCGGCGTGCAGCGGTTCATCGACCACTACGGCGAGCACCGGCATTCCGTCGAGCACGAGATCGACGGCGTGGTGGTCAAGGTCGACGACCTCGCGCTGCAGCGCCGGCTCGGCTCCACCAGCCGGGCGCCGCGCTGGGCGATCGCGTTCAAGTACCCGCCCGAAGAGGTCAACACCAAGCTGCTCGACATCCAGGTGAACGTCGGGCGCACCGGCCGGGTGACCCCGTTCGGCCGCATGGAACCGGTGCGCGTGTCCGGCTCGACCGTCGAGATGGCCACGCTGCACAACGCGAGCGAGGTCGAGCGCAAGGGCGTGCTGATCGGCGACACGGTCGTGCTCCGCAAGGCAGGCGACGTCATCCCCGAGATCGTCGGCCCGGTCGTGGCGCTGCGCGACGGCAGCGAGCGCCCGTTCGTCATGCCGACCGAGTGCCCCGAATGCGGCACGCCGCTGGGCCCGGAGAAGGAGGGCGACGCCGACATCCGCTGCCCGAACACCCGCTCGTGTCCGGCGCAGCTGCGCGAGCGCCTGTTCCACGTTGCCGGACGCGGCGCCTTCGACATCGAGGTGCTCGGCTACGAGGCCGCCGTCGCGTTGCTCGACGCCGGCGTGGTCACCGACGAGGGCGACCTGTTCGCGGTCGACGCCGCCACGCTGCGCGGCGTCGAGCTGTTCACCCGGGCCGCCAAGAAGAGCGACCCGCCGGAGGCTGTTCAGGACGGACGGGTGCTCTCGGCCAACGGCCAGCGACTGCTGGACAATCTCGAGATCGCCAGGCACCGCCCGCTGTGGCGGGTGCTGGTCGGGCTGTCCATCCGGCACGTGGGCCCCACGGCCGCGCAGGCGCTGGCCCGCGAGTTCCGCTCACTCGATCGCATCGCGGACGCGTCCACGGACGAGCTCGCGGGCGCCGAGGGCGTCGGGCCGACCATCGCCGAGGCGATCCGGGAATGGTTCGCCGTCGACTGGCACCGCGCCATCGTCGACAAGTGGCAAGCGGCCGGCGTGTCGATGGCCGACGAGACCGCCGATGACGGCCCGCGGCCGCTGGAGGGGCTGAGCATCGTCGTCACCGGCTCGCTGGACGGCTTCTCGCGCGACTCGGCCACCGAGGCGATCGCGGCACTCGGCGGCCGCGCGTCGAGCTCGGTGTCGAAGAAGACCGCGTTCGTTGTGGCCGGTGAGTCGCCGGGCAGCAAGTTCGACAAGGCGGTGCAGCTCGGCGTCCCGGTGCTCGACGAGGCCGGCTTCCGGGTCCTGCTCGACAGTGGACCGGACGCCGCCCGCGAGGTCGCCCAGGTGCCCGATCCGCAGGCTGCGGGTAAGTAGCTCAGGCGGTCGCCGACGCGGCGGTGACGCTGGCTGCGATCGCGGCCAGGTGCGACAGCCGAATCAACTCGGCCGGCAGCCAGCGCAGTGCCGGGCGCCCGACGAGCAGCGCCGACGACCCGAGCGGCGCCACCGCGAGCTCCGTGCCGACGCCCGCCCAGTCACGTGGCGCCCAGGGCTCGTCCGCGTCGAGCAGGCGCGCGGGGCGCGGCGGCCACCACGGCGCCGCAACCCAGCGCAACTCCGGGGCGGCGGAGCTGGCCACGGCGACCGGGGCCTTCCCGTCGTTCGGCGCGTCGAGGACGAGTGACCAGCCGGCGCGGAAGATCTTGGCGACGCCGTCGGCGAGCAACTGCAGCGAGTTCTCGGGATTGGCGGCGATCCGGTCGAGCACCTCCAGCTCGCGGTGCGGATCCATCGTGCCCGCGTATGGGCGGATGGACTCGACCCGGACACCCGGCACCGTGCTCGCCGCCGTGAGCAGCGAATCGGCGAGTTTGTCCGACGGTAGTTCGAGCACGAGCTCGTCGACGGCGTAGCCCGCCGACCGTTCGATGACGTCGACGGAGAGTATGTCGGCGCCTGCGGTACCCAGCGCAGTGGCCACCGCGCCCAGTGCGCCGGGCCGGTCAGGCAGCATCAGGCGTAGCAGGTAGGACACATCAACAGCGTCCCTCACTCGTGTGTCGGACAGGTAAAGGGGTCGGCGTGGCGGCGTAAAACCGCCGACAGACGTTATCCGCGAGCCCTGCCGGAGGGTGGCCTCGTAGACTCCGGCTCCGTGCCTGCAGATTCATCGACGAACATCAGCCGAGCCGAGGTTGCCCGCCTCGCCCGGTTGGCCCGCCTAGCCGTCACCGACGAGGAACTCGACGTGTTCGCCGGGCAGCTGGACGTCATTCTCGGCGCCGTCGCGCGCGTCCGCGAGGTGGCCACCGCCGACATCCCGCCGACCACGCACGCGGTGCCGACGACGAACGTCCTGCGCCCGGACGAGCTTCGCCCGTGTCTGCCCCGCGAGGCTGTGCTGGCCGCGGCGCCCAGCGTCGAGGACAACAAATTTCGGGTGCCGCGGATCCTGAGCGAGGAATCATGAGGCGAGGTGCGTCACGAGCATCGCAGCGAGTGCCGCAGCGTCAGCGCCGTCGGGCGCTGGGTGTGACAGTACGGAGCGAGGAGCGGCGTGGGGCACTGAGATGGGTGGAGCAGTCATGAGCGACCTGACCCGGCGCAGCGCGGCGCAACTCGCGGGACTCGTCGCGTCCGGCGAGGCATCGGCCGTCGAGATCGCCCAGGCGCACCTCGACCGGATCGCGGCTGTCGACGGCGACCTGCACGCGTTCCTCCATGTCGACGCCGACGGCGCGCTGGCCGCCGCGAAGGCGGTCGACGAGCGGCGCGCTGCCGGCGAGGCGCTCTCGCCACTTGCGGGCGTGCCGCTTGCGATGAAGGACGTCGTGGTCACGCACGGGCTGCCGACCACCGCGGGCTCGAAGATCCTCGAGGGCTGGGTGCCGCCGTACGACGCGACGATCTCCCGCCGGATCAAGGACGCCGGCATCGTCATGCTCGGCAAGACCAACATGGACGAGTTCGCGATGGGCTCGTCCACCGAGAACTCGGCGTACGGGCCGTCGCACAACCCGTGGGACCTGGCGCGGATCCCGGGCGGCTCGTCCGGTGGATCCAGCGCGGCGGTGGCCGGGTACGAGGCGCCGCTCGCGATCGGCACCGACACCGGCGGATCGATCCGCCAGCCGGCCGCGGTCACCGGCATCGTCGGGCACAAGCCCACCTACGGCGGCGTGTCCCGCTACGGGCTGATCGCGTTCTCGTCCTCCCTCGACCAGGCCGGACCGCTCGGGCGGACCGTGCTCGACGCTGCGCTGCTGCACGAGGCGATCGGCGGGCACGATCCGTGTGACTCGACCTCGATCGCGGCACCGGTCCCGCCGGTCGTGGCCGCGGCACACGAGGGTGCCCGTGCCGACCTGACCGGGGTCCGGGTGGGCGTCGTGCGCGAACTGGGCGGGGAGGGTTACCAGGCGGGCGTGCTCGCCTCGTTCGAGGCCGCAGTCGAGGTGTTGCGCGGTCTCGGCGCGACCGTCGTCGAGGTCAGCTGCCCGCATTTCCAGTACGCGCTGCCCGCGTACTACCTGATCGCGCCGAGCGAATGCTCGTCCAACCTGGCCCGCTTCGACTCGGTGCGGTACGGGCTGCGGGTCGGTGACGACGGGGCGCGCGCGCTCGAGGACGTCATGTCGCTCACCCGCGAGGCCGGCTTCGGCCCCGAGGTGAAGCGGCGCGTGATGATCGGCACGTACGCGCTCTCGTCCGGCTACTACGAGGCGTACTACGGGCAGGCGCAGAAGGTGCGCACGCTGATCACCCGCGACTTCGCCGGGGCGTTCGAGCAGGCCGACGTGCTGGTGTCGCCGACTTCGCCGTTCGTCGCGTTCGGCATCGGCGAACGGGTCGACGACCCGATGGCGATGTACGTCAACGACCTGTGCACGCTGCCGGCGTCCCTGTCGGGCACGCCGGCGATCTCGGTGCCGTGCGGCCTGTCCGAAGGGTTGCCCGTGGGCCTGCAGGTCATGGCACCGGCACTCGCCGACGAGCGCTGCTACCGGGTCGGCGCCGCCTTCGAGGCGGCCTATGAGGCGGCGAACGGCCCGATCCTGGACCGAGCGGGAGTGCTGGCATGAGCAGCTACGACGACGCCGTCGCCCGTTACGAGCCGGTGATCGGACTCGAGACACATGTCGAGCTGGGCACCGCGTCGAAGATGTTCTGCGGCTGCTCGACGGAGTTCGGCGCGGAGCCGAACACGCACACCTGCCCGGTGTGCCTGGGACTGCCGGGGGCGCTGCCGGTGGCGAACGAGAAGGCGATCGAGTCGACCATCAAGATCGGCCTCGCGCTGAACTGCACGATCGCGTCGTGGTGCCGGTTCGCGCGCAAGAACTACTTCTACCCGGACATGCCGAAGAACTTCCAGATCTCGCAGTACGACGAGCCGCTCTGCATCGACGGCTATCTCGACATCGACTACGACGGCAAGGCGTACCGCGTCGGCATCGAGCGGGTGCACCTGGAGGAGGACACCGGCAAGAACACCCACGTCGGCACGTCCGGGCGTATCCACGGCGCCGACTACTCGCTGGTCGACTTCAACCGTGCCGGCATCCCGCTCGTCGAAATCGTCACCAAGCCGGTGCCCGGCACGGGAGCGCTCGCGCCCGAGGTGGCGCGGGCGTACGTCACCGAGCTGCGCGACCTGCTGCGCACGCTGGACGTCAGCGACGTCCGGATGGAGCAGGGCTCGCTGCGCTGCGACGTCAACACGTCGCTGAACCTGCCGGGCGACGAGTGGGGCACGCGCACCGAGACCAAGAACGTCAACTCGCTGCGCAGCGTCGAGCGGGCGGTGCGTTCGGAGATCATCCGCCAGGCCGGCGTGCTCGACGCGGGGGAGAAGGTGCTGCAGGAGACGCGGCACTTCTCCGAGACGACGGGCGACACCCGGCCCGGTCGCAGCAAGGAGGAAGCCACCGACTACCGGTACTTCCCCGAGCCCGACCTGGTGCCACTGGCGCCTGACGCCGACTGGGTCGAGCAGATCCGGGCGTCGCTGCCCGAGCTGCCGGCCGCCCGGCGGGCACGCCTGCGCGAATCGCTCGGGTTGAGCGCCGACGACCTGCAGCAGATGACCAACGCGGGCGTCGTCGACCTGGTCGGCGCGACGGTCGACGCCGGCGCCCCGGTCGGCGAGGCGCGCAACTGGTGGCTCGGCTACCTGGCGCAGACAGCCAACGAGCGTGAGATCGACGCAGCCGACCTCGGCATCTCGCCGGCGCAGGTCGCCCGGGTGGTCGCCTTGGTCGCCGACGGCTCACTGTCGTCGGCGCTGGCCCGGCAGGTCGTCGACGGCGTCCTGTCGACCGGCTCGGATGTCGACGCCCTGATCGCCGAACGCGGGCTCAAGGTCGTCTCCGATACGGGCGCGCTGAGCGCGGCCGCCGACGAGGCCATAGCCGCCAACCCGGACGTCGCCGAGAAGGTGCGCGGCGGAAAGGTGGCCGCGGTCGGCCCGCTCGTCGGTGCCGTCATGAAGGCGACGCGAGGGCAGGCCGATGCCGCGAGCGTCCGCACGATCCTGCTGGAGCGCCTGGGCGTCAGTGACTGATCCGGTCGACATCGTCCGTGCCGGGTACGACGCGGTGTCCTACCGCTACCGTGCCGACGACTCGGACGAGGGTCGGTACGCCGCCTGGATTGACACCATCCGGACTCATTTCGCGCCGGCGGGCGCTGTGCTCGACGCCGGATGCGGCTGCGGCGTTCCGGTGTCCCGCAGCCTGGCGCAGGCGGGCTGCGAGGTCGTCGGCGTCGATCTCAGCGACGTGCAGATCGAGCGGGCGCGCCGCGTCGTGCCGGCTGCGACGTTCATCCGCGCCGACCTGACCGAAGTCGACTTCGAGGCCACGTATCGGGTGTGGCTGCAGGCGGCGGGCCTGCGCATCGTCGTGGAAGACTTCGTCCCCGAGGGCGACGGCGGGCACGCGTTCTTCTCGGCTGCGCGCGGAGAGTCACCGGCGTGCCTGCCCGCCTGATCGCCGCGATGGGTGCTGGCGCCTTCCTGGTGTCCGGTGTGGCGCCGCCTAGCGCCCTCTTCCACATCGCCGATCCGCGCATCGACGAGGCGAGCGGCATCGCCGTCGGCATCGCCTCGCCTGGCACGGTCTACGTGCAGAACGACAGCGGCGACTCGGCGCGGTTCTTCGCACTGGACGCGCACACGGGCAAGACGCTTGCCACCTACGACGTTCCCGGCGCGACGAATGTCGACTGGGAGGACATCGCCGTCGCCCGTGATCGCCGCGGCGTGCCGTCGGTGTGGCTGGCTGACATCGGCGACAACGACAGCCATCGAAGCGAGATCCGGGTGTACCGCGTCGACGAGCCCGGGGCTGGCGCGACGACCACCACCGCAGCACCGGAGGTCTGGCGGCTGCGCTATCCGGGCGGTCCGGTCGACGCCGAGTCGCTCGCCGTCGCCCCCGGCGGCGCGGCATACGTGCTGACCAAGTCGATCTTCGGCGCGACGGACGTCTACGCGGTGCCGTCGCGCAGCGATCCGGCGCGGGTGCAGGTGCTGCGCCGGATCGGCGAGATCGACTTCCATCCGACCGGGACGCCCGGCGGGCCGAACCTCGTCGGCCAGGTGACCGCCACCGGTGCGGCGCTGTCACGCGACGGGTCACTGCTCGCCGTCCGCACCTACACCGACGCCTATGTCTGGCCGGTGTCCAACGGCGACGTCGCCCGTGCGGTGAAGGCTCGCCCGACGCGCGTCGCGCTGCCGCGTCAGCCGCAGGGCGAGGGCATCACCGTTGACGGCAAGCGCCTGCTCATCGACTCCGAGCAGGCAGGCTCGGCCGTCTATGCCGTCGCGTTGCCGCTGCCGCCCATTCGAGCCACCACGCCTCGACCCACGACGACACCGAACGCGTCGCCGGCGCGTCACGACGTCCGCTCGTTCCCGTGGCCTGCCGTCTTCGGTCTGATCGCGGCCGGGCTGGTGGCTGCCGTCCTGCTCGCCCGCCGGGTGTCCCGCAGGCTCGGCTCCTAGTGTCCCGCGCGAGGAATACTGGTCACCGCATATTGCAACGGATTCCTGGCGCGGGACACTAGCCGGTTGTCGGACCCGCCGGGCACGCTGGCGGTCATGGCGACGTGGAACCAGATCGTGACCGAGGCACCGCAGTTCGCGCAGCGGGTGCGCGACGTGTTCGATGTCCGCAAGCACAAGACGATGGCCACGCTGCGCGCCGACGGGTCGCCGCGAATCAGCGGCATCGAGATCGAGTTCGGGCCGGACGAGGTGCGGTTCGGGTCGATGCCGGACGCGCGCAAGGCGCACGACCTGCGCCGCGACCCGCGCCTCGCGGTACACAGCCCGACCGTCGACCCGCCCGAGGGCGACGCCGCCGGGTGGGCCGGCGAGGCGAAGATCACCGGGCGGGCCGTTGCCGAGCCGACCGATCCGCCGCCCCCGGACACCCCGCCCGGCGGCCGGTTCCACATCGACATCAGCGAGGTCGTGCTGACCTACCTCGACGAGGCCGGTACCCACCTGGTCATCGAGTCGTGGCATCCCGGACGCGGCTGGGAGCGCCGGACCAGGGAGTAGCGCAGCGTCAGAGCGCGCCGAAGAACCTCGCGATGTCACGGGCGAGGAGCTCGGGTTCCTCCACCGGAAGGAAGTGCCCACCGCTCGGCATCGGCGTCCACTGCCGGACGTTGTATATGCGCTCGGCCCACTCGCGAGGCTGGTCACCCTCGGACACGAAGTGGTTCGTCGACACGGCGATCGCGGTGGGCACGTCGACGAAGTCGTCCAGGCCGGGCGGCGGATTGAACCATCGGTTGTCGAAGTAGTCCCGCATGGACGTCGTGACCGTCTGCGTCACCCAGTCCAGGGTGAGCATCGTCAGCAGGAAGTCGCGCGACAGGTGCGCGTCGGGATCGCCCTTCGAGTCCGTCCAGGACCGCCATTTCTCGACGATCCACGCAGCCAGGCCGGCGGGGGAGTCGTTGAGGCCGTACCCGAGAGTCTGCGGCTTGGTCGACTGGATCGAGCTGTAACCACGCTCGACCGCGTCCCACCGCTCGGTCTGTGCCACGTACGTGCGCTCGGCGTCGCTCAGCGGCCGCGAGCCGGGACCGGTGTACGGCGAGATCTCGTCGGTGCTCACGTGGATGCCCAGCATCGCCGCCGGATCGTCCAACGCCATGTACGTCGCCACGCCTGCGCCGAAGTCCCCGCCCTGGGCGCCGTATCGCTCGTACCCGAGACCCCGCATCAGGTTGTGCCACAGCCTTGCGGTGTACCGGGTGGTGACGCCGGTACGCGCTGGACGCTCGGAGAACCCGTAGCCGGGCAGCGACGGGATCACGACGTCGAATGCCGGGCCGTCGATGCCGTGCGCGCCCGGATCGGTAAGCAACGGCACGAGCGGCAGGTACTCGACGAACGTGCTGGGCCAGCCGTGGGTCAGGATCAGCGGGATGCCGTCGCCCTGCCTCGCGCGCTCGTGCACGAAGTGGATCTGAGTGCCGTCGAGTTCGGTGCGGAAGTGGGCGAACGTGTTCAGCCGACGCTCCTGCGCGCGCCAGTCGAACTCGTCGGCCCAGTAGGCGAGCAGCCGACGGAGGTAATCGAGGTCGGTGCCCTGGCTCCAGGCATCACCCGGTGCCGCGTCGGGCCAGCGCGTATTGCGGATCCGCGACTGCATATCGGCGAGGACGTCGTCCTCGACGCGAACTGAGAACGGCTCGACCCGCATCGACGAACTCCCCACGGTTAGGTCGGCGTTCCGCCACCCGGCGGGGGCCATCCCGGCTCGGTCGGCGGCTGTGCCTGCCCGGGCGGCGGGGTCCAAGGAGGCGACTGCGGCCAACCGCCCGAACCGCCAGGCGACCCCGGCCAGCTCGGGCCGCCGGCCAGCGCCGCATAGGGGTTGCTCGTACGAAGCTCGCGCTTGTGCCGGCGCCGCTTCACCAGGCCCACGATCAGGGTGATCAATCCGCCCAACATGGCAAGGACACCGACGAGGATCAGGACAGCGCCGACGACGACCCCCTTCGCGATCGACTTGCCGAACGCGACCTGCGCATCGGCCGCAGCCCCCGGGGTGGGCGCGAGCTCGACCTTCCATGCTCCGGCCTGGTCGATGTGGAACTGCCACGTTGCCAGGCCCTTGTGGCCCTTGTAGTCGTATCGCAGGGCTTTGAACCTCCCGTCGGCTCGCTGCCCGTACAGCGTGTCGAGATTCATCTGCTGGCCGGTGGCCTGGTTCGTCAGCGTCACCCCAATGACGGGCACGGACTTCGTATGGGCCGTGACCGTCGACGACTCGTAGTAGGCGAGGTAGCCGCCAGCGCTCTTGAACGTGACGGTGCCCGTGCGGTCGGCCAGAGCCACCCGCTGAAATCCCGGGACCTTGCTGTCAGCGTTGGCTGAGCTGAAGACGCCGCCGACGATAGCCAGTGCCAGCCCGGCGACGAGCAGGGCGATACCGACCTGGATCGGCCGGCGCCCGCGGAGGCGAGGCGGCGCCTGCGGCACACCGTACTGCGCCGGAGGCGGCGGGCCGTAGCCGCTCGCGGGGTAATTGCCCGGACCCGAGGGATAGTTGCCGGGATATGCCGAAGCCTGCGGATCGGGAGGGTAGGTCACGCGCAGAGTGTGCCGTATCAGGTG
The DNA here is from genome assembly GCA_036506855.1 of Jatrophihabitantaceae bacterium. Lineage (GTDB taxonomy): Bacteria > Actinomycetota > Actinomycetes > Mycobacteriales > Jatrophihabitantaceae > DASXRA01. The sequence continues at coordinate 8,477 of DASXRA010000174.1, read as the reverse complement.
ACCGCACGACAGATCCGGACTTGCCGTTACAACGGCGAACCGCCACCGCTGCTGGTTGTCGGGACGATGCGCAGGACGCGCTCGTCGTCGGGCACGGGTGAGCCGTGGCCGTCCTTGTTGGTGGTGGTCAGCCACAGCGCGCCGTCCGGTGCCGCGACGACGGTCAACAGCCGGCCGTAGCGCCCGCCGAACGCGACGGTGAACTTGCCGGACGGGGCACGCCCGGCGCTCGGCGTCGTGAGCAGCGCCTTGCCGTCGCTGGTCGCCACGAAGAGCCGGCCGCCCATCACCGCACATCCGCCTGCGCCGGACCGGCTCGCGGGCAGCGTCTGCACCGGCCGCGTCGACCCGGTGCCCCCGGACGGCCAGCCGTAGTCGGAGCCTCCGTCGAGGATGTTGATCTCGTTCGGCGCCTCCGTCTCGTAGACCAGATGCAGCGTCTGGTTCGTGCACAGGCCGTTCACGGTGTGGTGGCCGACGGTGAACACTGGCGAGCCGGGCGTGGGGTTACCCCGTGCCGGATGGCCGATCGCGTCGATGCGCAGCACCTTGCCGGCAAGGCTGCTCGGCTTGGCCGCGAGCGCCGGATGCCCCGCGTCGCCGGTGCCGACGTAGAGCAGGCCCCGCGCGTCGAACATCAGCCGGCCGGTGTTGCCGGTCGTCCCGCGCGGGATGCCGGTCAGCACCGGTGCCGTCTTGCCGGTGAGGGTGAAGTCGATGACCCGGTTGTCGGTCGGCGTGGTGACGTACGCGTAGATCAGCCCGTCGTCGGAGTAAGTCGGCGACAGGGCCAGGTCGAGCAGCCCGCCGTCGCCGGACGTGGCCAGGCCGGTGAGCGTGCGCACGGTCGGGACCGGCTTGCCCGGCTGCGGCTGCACGCGCACGATCCGCCCGGTCGTCCGCTCGCCCACCAGCGCGCTGCCGTCCGGCAGCAAGGCGATGCCGGTGGGCGCGTTCAAGCCGGTGGCGAGGGCCCTGGGATCCGGCACGTTCGACGGATTGCCGGGCAGGGGCGTGCTACCCGGAGCGGAGCTGCCTGATGGCCCGGGCCGTGGACCCGGCTGGTTGGGCAGTGACACGTGCGGTCCCGCTTCGAGCGTCACCGAGGGCTGAGGCACCCAGGTCGGCGGGGATGCGTTGGCGCCGGCCGCACAGCCGGCCAGCAGACCGGCCGCGGCCAGCAACCAGGCGAGCCGCCAATGGATCGGGCGCATGACGGCCAGTCTGCCTGCTGATCCTGTGTAGCCGCTCGTTCGCCCGTCGCTAACCTCTGCACGGTGACCGTGATCTGCCTACCCGACGAAGAGGCAACCGAACTCGTCGGACCGCTCCCGGACGGCGCCCGGATCGTGACCTGGGACGGATCGGGCGACGTTCCGGACGACGTCGAGTTCTGGGTGCCGACCTACATGTTCGCCGACGACGCGCAACGCGATGCGGCGTTCGCCGCGCTGCCGCGCCTGCGCGTCATCCAGCTCGTTTCGGCAGGCGCCGACGTATGGGTCGACCACGTCCCGCCCGGCGTGCTCCTGTGTGACGGGCGCGGCATACACGGCAGCTCGACCGCTGAATGGGTGCTCACCGCGATCCTCTCGGTGGTGCGCGAGTTTCCACGGTTCCTGCGGGCCCAGGACCAGCGTCGCTGGGATCCGGCGACCACGGACGAGCTGGCGGGCAAGCGAGTGCTCGTGGTTGGCGCGGGCGACCTGGGCGAGAACGTCGCGCGCCGGCTGCGCGCATTCGACGCCGAACCGACGATGATCGCGCGCACCAAGCGCGACGGCATCCACGCCGTCGACGACCTGCCGTCCCTGCTGCCGGCGGCCGACATCGTCGTGCTCGTCATCCCGCTCACCGAGCAGACCCGGGGCATGGTCGACGCGCGGTTCCTCGCCGCCATGGCCAACCACGCGCTGCTCGTCAACGCCGCGCGCGGCCCGGTCGTCGTCACCGATGCGCTGGTGGCCGAGTTGGCCTCCGGGCGGCTGCGCGCTGCCCTGGACGTGACCGACCCCGAGCCACCGCCCGCCGACCATCCGCTCTGGGATGTGCCGAACCTGCTGCTCACCCCGCACGTCGGCGGCGGCGTGCTGGGCTTCGAGAAGCGTGCGTACCGCCTGGTGCGCGAGCAGATCCTGCGTTACCTGGCCGGTGAGCCGCTCGTCAACGTCGTGACCGACGGCTACTGACGCGACGGTCGCCTGCTGCGCCGCGACGGCGGGTACTTGGGCGTCGCCTCGGCGACCGGCGGTAGGTGCCCGCCACTGGCCGTCGCCACAGCCGCCAGGTCGGCCACCCGGACGCACGGCAGCCGCATCGCCGCGTCGGCGCTCACCGCGTAGACGCTGCGCCCGGTGACGGACAGCCCGCGCACGTCCGCCCACCGCAGCGTCCGGTGCCCGATCAGCGCCCGCACCGTGATGCCGTCCTCGCTGACGACGGTGGCGGTCCGGGCGATGAAGATGGCGGCGCCGGCAGGCAGGAGGTAGACCAGCGCGGCCAGCGGTTGCTGCACCACGACGGTCACGCACAACGCCAGGATCAGCACGGCCAGGTAGGCCGACTTCGGCAGCCGGAACACGCGGGGGGACACGGCGGCAACCCTACGGCGGCACAGTCGTAGGGTGCACGGCGTGACCAGCAAGCAGCCTCGTCAGCACCGCAAGCCGCACAGCAACATCGTCACCGACGGCATCGAGCGGGCGGGTGCCCGCGGCATGCTGCGCGCCGTCGGCATGGGCGACGACGACTGGCGCAAGCCGCAGATCGGCGTCGCGTCGTCCTGGAACGAGATCACGCCGTGCAATCTCTCCCTTGCCCGCCTGGCCAAGCAGGCCAAGATCGGAGTGCGCGGCGCGGACGGCTTCCCGCTCGAGTTCGCCACGATCTCGGTCTCCGACGGGATCTCCATGGGCCACGACGGCATGCACTACTCGCTCGTGTCGCGAGAGGTGATCGCCGACTCGGTCGAGACGGTGTTCCGTGCCGAGCAACTCGACGGCGCAGTGCTGCTGGCCGGCTGCGACAAGTCCGAGCCGGGCATGCTCATGGCCGCTGCCCGGCTCGATGTGGCCTCGGTGTTCCTCTACGCGGGATCGAGCCTGCCCGGCCGGGTCGACGGGCGCGACGTCACGATCGTCGACGCGTTCGAGGCAGTCGGCGCCTGCCTGGCCGGCAAGATCACTCGCGAGGACGTCGCCGAGATCGAGCGGGCGGTCTGCCCGGGCGAAGGCGCGTGCGCCGGCATGTTCACGGCGAACACGATGGCCTCGGCAGCCGAGGCTCTCGGCATGTCGCTGCCCGGCTCGGCGTCGCCGCCCGCACCCGACTCGCGCCGCGACGCGTACGCCGAACGTTCCGGTGAGGCCGTCGTGCACTTGGTCGACGCCGGCATCACCGCGCGGCGCATCCTCACCAAGGACGCGTTCGAGAACGCGATCACCGTAGTGATGGCGCTCGGCGGTTCGACCAACGCCGTGCTGCATCTGCTGGCGATCGCCAACGAGGCGCATGTCGACCTGACGCTGGACGACTTCAACCGGATCGGCGATCGCGTCCCCCATCTCGCCGACGTCAAGCCGTTCGGCCGCTACGTGATGAGCGACGTCGACTCGATCGGCGGCGTGCCGGTCGTGATGAAGGCACTGCTCGACGCTGGCCTGCTGCACGGCGACGCGCTCACCGTCACCGGCAAGACGGTCGCCGAGAACCTGCACGACATCGCCCCGCCGGACCCGGACGGCAAGATCATCCACGCGATGAGCGACCCGATCCACCGCACCGGCGGGCTGACCATCCTGCGCGGCTCGCTGGCGCCGGACGGCGCGGTCGTCAAGAGCGCCGGCATGGACTCGGAGACCTGGGAGGGGACGGCGCGGGTGTTCGACGGCGAGCAAGCGGCCATGGACGCCGTCGCTGCGGGCAGCCTCGGCAGCGGCGACGTAGTCGTCATCCGGTGGGAGGGGCCCAAGGGCGGTCCCGGCATGCGCGAGATGCTCGCCGTCACCGGCGCGATCAAGGGTGCCGGACTCGGCAAGGACGTCCTGCTGGTGACCGACGGGCGCTTCTCCGGCGGCACGACCGGGCTGAGCATCGCGCACGTGGCTCCCGAGGCGGCGGTCGGCGGGCCGATCGCCCTCGTGCGAGACGGTGACCGGATCCGCCTGGACATGCCCTCGCGCACGCTCGACCTGCTCGTCGGCGACGCCGAGCTCGAACAGCGGGCCTCCGACTGGAAGCCGTTGCCGCCGAAGTTCGACTACGGCGTGCTGGGCAAGTACGCGAAGCTGGTCGGATCGGCCGCGAGCGGCGCCGTCTGCGGCTGAGTCGGCGACTTCGGATTCGGCGCTTTGCGGCCGGTTCGACCAGATCTGGTCGCCGGATCTGGTCGGACGGGAGGCAGAGCTAGGTCTGGTTGCCGGCGTCCTGAGCCGCGTCAGAGCAGCGAGGTCTGGGCGAAGTCCTCGGTCAGCCACAGCATGTGGTGCGTGGTGTCGAGCAGGACGTCGACCCCCACCACGTCCGCGTTGCTGGCCAGGATGTTCTCGCGGTGACCGTCGTTCGGCGCCTGCTCGTTCATCATGCCCGCCTCGAGGCCGAGCGCGCTCTGCGTGGTGAGCGAACTCGAGTCGGCGATGTTCTCGGCTGCCCACCACCAAAAGGCCACACCGGCGGCTGTCTCGCGGTCGCCGAGACTGTCTTCGCCGGGCAGCTGGTGCGAGAGCGTGTTGGCGCGTGCCATGGCCAGGTTGTGCTGGTGCGCACTGTCGTGCAGATGCGAGCTCCACTTGAGCGGGCGCACGCCTGCGGCGCGTCGCGAGTTGTTGATGGAGTCGAACACGGCCTGGGCGACCTGGGCGGCGTCGGGCAACGGCGCCGTCGTCGGAGACTGCGGATGCGGCGAGGCGCTCGGTCCTGCAGGCTGGGTCGTCCGGCCTGAAGACGAATGCCCGGACGGCGTGGGCGCTTGTTTCGTCAGCGCGGGCGCCTTCGTCGGGGCCTGGCTCGGGTGCTTGCCCGATGCGCGGGCGCTCGCCGACGGAGGCACGATCGTCGCCGTGGCAGGCAGCGCGGCGTCGGGAAACGTCGATGCGTCGTCGAGGCTGGGCAGGAAGTGGGTCGGTGCTGCGGTCGAGCCGGCGTGCCCGGGCAGCGTGACGAGAGCAAGCAGGAGCAGAGCGAAGAAAACGATGCTCACGGCCGCGATGAGCGCCCGGTTCTCGTTGGTGGTGCCGAGTCTGCGGCGTCTGTTGTGTGCCCCCGATGCTGCACGGTGCCGAGGCACCTGCTGCATGGACATCTGGCGGACTCCCTGGTGCGGCCCCCCGCACGGCAAACCCGATGCGGACAGAGTCTGCCAGATTGGACTGTTCAGTCGCGGTTTGCCGCGACGCGGGTCCTGCTCGTCTCGCTATCCGAGACGGCTGTCTCGCTGGGTTGAACCCGCTCGCGTGAGCCGTGTAAGGTCTGCGGCGTGCGGCATCTCGTACTTATCGACAGGCGCGTCGACTAGGTCGGAACAGACCACATCGACGCGCTAGCCCTTCGTGCATTGGCACGAGGGGCTTTTTGTTGCAGTCCGAGCCGTGCACGAAGAACTGCCGTACCAGGAACGACCGACCGAAGGAAGGCAGCGGATGAGTACGTCAGCAGGCGACTCGACCAGGATCACCGGCGCGCAGGCGCTGGTCCGTTCGCTCGAAGAGGTCGGCGCCGATGTCGTATTCGGCATCCCGGGCGGCGCGATCCTGCCTGCGTATGACCCCCTCTACGACTCCACGAGGGTGCGGCACATCCTTGTCCGCCACGAGCAGGGCGCCGGACATGCCGCGGAGGGGTACGCACAGGCCACCGGCAAGGTCGGGGTCTGCATGGCGACATCGGGACCAGGGGCCACGAACCTCGTCACCCCGATCGCCGACGCCTACATGGACTCCGTGCCGATGGTCGCGATCACCGGACAGGTCGGCCGCGCGTTCATAGGCACGGACGCGTTCCAGGAGGCCGACATCTCCGGGATCACGCTGCCGATCACCAAGCACAACTTCCTGGTGCAGTCGGCGGACGACGTCGCGTCCGCGATCGCGGCGGCGTTCCACCTCGCCTCGACGGGGCGGCCGGGTCCGGTGCTGGTCGACGTCCCGAAGGACGTCCTGCAGGACCGCACCGAGTTCTCCTGGCCGCCACGCATCGACCTGCCGGGTTACCGGCCGGTCACCCGCCCGCACGGCAAGCAGGTCCGCGAGGCCGCGAAGCTGATGAGTGCAGCGCGGCGTCCGGTGCTCTATGTCGGCGGCGGCGTGCTCAAGGCCCGGGCCACGGCCGAGCTGCGCCAGCTGGCCGAGCTCACGGGCATCCCGATCGTGACGACGCTGATGGCTCGCGGCTCGTTCCCCGACAGCCACCGCCAGCACCTCGGCATGCCGGGCATGCACGGCAGCGTCGCCGCGGTCACCGCGCTGCAGAAGGCTGACCTGCTGATCGCGCTGGGCACCCGCTTCGACGACCGGGTCACCGGCCGGCTCGACACGTTCGCCCCGGGTGCAGCCGTCATCCACGCCGACATCGACCCGGCCGAGATCGGCAAGAACCGGATCGCTGACATCCCGATCGTGGGCGACGCGCGTGAGGTGCTCGCCGAGCTGATTCCGGCCGTGCGGGCCGAGTTCGACGCCGGCAACCGGGCCGACCTGACCGGCTGGTGGCAGCAGCTCGACGCGTGGCGCGAGACGTATCCGCTCGGCTACGACGAGCCTTCCGACGGCACGCTCGCGCCGCAGTACGTCATCGAGCGGCTCGGCAAGATCGCCGGCCCGGACACGATCTTCGCTGCCGGCGTCGGCCAGCATCAGATGTGGGCCTCGCAATTCATCCAGTACGAGAACCCGTACACCTGGCTCAACTCCGGCGGTGCCGGGACGATGGGCTACGCGGTGCCGGCGGCCATGGGCGCGAAGGTCGGCATGCCCGGCAAGCTGGTGTGGGCGGTCGACGGCGACGGCTGCTTCCAGATGACCAACCAGGAGCTGGCCACCTGCTCCATCGAGGGCATCCCGATCAAGGTCGCGGTCATCAACAACGGCAACCTCGGCATGGTGCGCCAGTGGCAGACGCTCTTCTACGGCCAGCGCTACAGCCAGACCGAGCTCGGCACGCACAAGCTCATCCCCGACTTCGTGAAGCTCGCCGATGCGCTCGGTTGCGTCGGCCTGCGCTGCGATTCGAAGGCCGACGTCGACGACACGATCGAGAAGGCGAACTCGATCAACGACCTTCCCGTCGTGGTCGACTTCCAGGTGGGCAAGGACGCGATGGTGTGGCCGATGGTGGCCGCCGGAACGAGCAACGACGACATCCAGGCCGCCCGCGGCATTCGCCCCTTGTTCGACGAGGACGAGTGATGGCGCTGACCCGGATCGGACTGCTCGGCGGCATGAGCTGGCAGTCCACGGCGGTCTACTACCGGCTGCTCAACGAGATGGTGCATGACCGCGTCGGCGGCCATGCCAGCGCGCCGGTGCTCGTCTGGTCGGTCGACTTCGCCGAGATCGAAGCCCTCCAGCAGGCAGGCGACTGGGACCAGCAGGGGCGCATCCTCGGCGAGGTGGCGTGGGCGTTGCAGCAGGCCGGCGTCGAGGCGGTGGCACTTGCCACGAACACGCTGCACCTGGTGGCCGACGCGATCACCGACCGGATCACGGTGCCGTTCGTCGACCTGATCGACGTCGTGGGCAAGGCCGTCGCCGATGCGGGCCACCGCCGGGTCGGCTTACTGGCCACCGGCTACACCATGGCCAGTGACCTCTACCCGAACCGGCTGGCGAAGCACGGCGTCGACGTCGTCGTGCCGGACGAGGCTGATCGCGCGCTCGTCCACCGCGTCATCTTCGACGAACTGGTGCACGGCGTCGTCCGCGACGAGTCGCGAACCGCGTACCTCGACGTCGTCGCGCGACTGGCGGCCGGCGGCGTCGACGCGGTCGTCCTCGGCTGCACCGAGATCGACCTGCTACTGCACGACGGCGATGCGGCCGTCCCCCTGCTCGACAGCACTCGGCTGCACTGCGAGACGCTGACCGACATCATGATCTCCGGAGTTCGCCCATGAGCACGCACACGCTGTCCGTCCTCGTCGAGAACAAGCCGGGTGTTCTCGCCCGGGTGTCCGGGCTGTTCAGCCGGCGCAGCTTCAACATCGAGTCGCTGGCGGTCGGGCCGACCGAGCACGCCGACATCTCCCGGATGACGATCGTGGTCGCGGTCGCCGAGCAGCCGCTCGAGCAGGTCACCAAGCAGCTCAACAAACTCGTCAACGTCATCAAGATCGTCGAGCTGGAGCCGTCGATCGCGGTGCAGCGGGAGCTTCTGCTCGTCAAGGTGCGCGCCGACGCCACCGTGCGCAGCCAGGTGCTGGAGACCGTGCAGCTGTTCCGTGCCAAGGTGGTCGACGTCTCGCCGGAGGCACTGACCATCGAGGC